>JALSGW010000039.1 GCA_026982585.1 Alphaproteobacteria bacterium
AGGCCTCGGCCGTCGCGTGGCGCCCGCCGCACCCGTCGGCCGGCGCCGTGCAGACCGCCGTGCTGCGGTTCGTCGGTGGCCGGGATGCCGCCATCGCCCCGCGGGCGCGCGGCCGGCGCGGCGGCGCGACCTCGGGCGCCGTCCGCACGGCCGCGCTCATCTACCGCGGCGGCAGCGAAGCGGAGAACTGGACGCCTCCCGCGCCCCGCGCGGGGGCGGTCCGGACCGCCGTGCTCCGTTACCGCGGCGGGTCCGGAGAGGCCGCACCCCGCACCGGCGCGGCGGGACGCGGCGTGACGGCCGGCACGGTGCGCACCCCGGCGCTGCGCTACACGGGCGGCGCCGGCGGGGCCGGCTGGACACCGCCGCCGGTCGCGCCCGGTGCCGTCCGGGTGGCCACCCTGCGTTACGTCGGGCAGGCCCTCAGCGGCCGGAGGACGGCGGATTCCGACCGAACGGAGAGATGAAGACGAGAGACGAAGACGATCGCCTGGGAGGTGGAGCCATGAGGACGAGCGCATGTCGGGACACATTTGCGTGGGGCCTTGCGCTCTGCGTGACGGCCGTCCTGCTGCCCGCCCCGGGGGCGGCGCAGGCGGCGAGGTACTGGCCTTTGTCCTGCCAAGGGCCCATGCCGGAGGTGCGCTTCGAGGCGGGCGCCATCCGTTTCGAGGCGCGCGCCGGGCGGCGGCCCGCAGAACCGGCGCAAGGCGAGTGCGTATGGATGGATCGCGGCATGGACAGGCCGGGGGAAAGCCAGGGCGGTGTCGCCCGGGTGGAGGTGCCCCTGCCGCGGGCCGTGCCGATGGTCGAGACGCGGGGCGGGCGCACCCGGGTGCGCTTCGGCCACGCCCTCGCCGACCGCATCTGGACTGCCGCCACGCAAGGGGGGCGCTTCACGGTTCGGGTGCAGCGGCGCGGCACCGGTCGCTATGTGGCCAGCACCGCGCCCGTGGCGGTCGCGGCACCTTCCAGGCGCTCCGGCGGCGGGCCCGCCGTGAGCGCCGCTCCCGCGGGCACGCCGCGGCAGGGCACGGGGCCGGCCGGCGGTGCGGCACCCACGCGCTCGGGCCGTCCTGTGACCGTGCGTGTGCGCGTCGACCGGATCGATGTGCATGCGGACGGTGACAGGGTCTCGCCCGGCGACTGGATACTGGCGCTCGCCGTGCAGCGCAGCCGCGGTCCCACCGGTGAAGCCGTGCGCGAGGTGCAGCGCGGGAGAAATGCGGTCCGCGGGCCGCGGTCCGGAACGATCAATGTCGACAGCGACAAGACATACGAGCCGGGACTCGAAAGCTACGTTCAAAATGTCGGACCGGACGACTGGCTCGTCATCGGGATCGTGGCGGTCGACTGCGATCGGAACGGGCCGTTCAACCTGCTTGACTACCGCAACCTGCTTCCGTTCGGTGCGCTGGTCAATCTGATGAGCAACGCGCTCGGCGGCTCCTGCGGTGGTGAGGAGATCAACGAGTTGTCGGGCCGGCCGGACGTGGCGGCACGGACCGTACGCCTCGCACCACGCGAATGGCGCAACGGCCGGCGCTTCGCGTACCGGATCACCGCCAGCGGCGTGGACTTCACCGCCTATGGTCGCATCCAGGTCATTCGATGAGCGCAGCGCTCCGTTGCCTGGGCGGCGAGCGCCGCTTCAGGGCCGCGGTGCCCGACCTGGGCCGGGAGGGCATCGACGCCGCCGCCTCCAGCGTTCGGGTGCTGCGGGGGAAGTGGATGCTGCCCGAGCACCAGCGGTTCCGGGGCCGATGCCGTGTGATCGAGGCGGCCGGGTGCGTGCGCGACCTGCACGCCCTGCGTCTCGACGACGTGGTCTCCTTGATCATGCTGCTCGAACCCTTGGAAGGGGAAGGGGTGGAAGAGCTGGACGCCTGTTCTGGGGGACGGCGAGGGCCTGGGCCTCGGCATCCCCTGGCAGGACCCGGCGTCCGTCCGTGCCAGGCACACGCCGGAAGGTGCGCAGCGAAGAAAACGGATGGAAGGGGCTGAAAAATCGAGAAAGGTCTGAAAAATTCGATTTTTCAGACCTTTCCCGCGGCCAAGGATGGCCGCGGGACGCTCCATGCACAGGGAAGTGCATGACGATAAACGAAAAATCGAAATGGACCGCGAAGCGCCATCGCGCTGATCAATCCGCGCACGGATTGATCAGGGTTTCCGGATGAAGGGAGGAGGGGTCATGCGGCACGATCTGTCTATGGTCGCGTTGGTGCTCGCCGCCGTGTCGATGAGCGCCATCGCCGAACCTAAAACGAAGCTCGAGCTCCCGCCAGCGGCCCTGAAGGCGGCGGTGCCGGCCGCAAAGGCGAAGGGCGGCGAGGTCAGGCCCGTGCTGGAGCGCAGGGTGGCGCTCCGCCCGGACGGCGTGCTCGTGCTGCGCGGCAAGGGCCTGGGCGAGGTGCCGGCCGGCCGGGTGGTGGTGCTGCGGCCCGAGGGCGGGAAGCGCCTGCTGCTGAAGGTGCGCCGGTGGTCCCCCACGCGGATCGAGGCGGTGCTGCCGGCCGCGCTCGCGAAGTCGCCGCTCAGGGGGCGGCTGCACCTCGCCCGCCATTCGAGCCCGGACCGCCCGGTCTCGAACGTGATCCCCGTCGCGCTGCGGCCTGGTGGCACCGGGGCGGGACCCAGGGGCGCCCCGGGTCTGGCGGGGGGGCCGCAGGCCGCAGCCCCGTCCGCTGCGCCAGCCGGGAAGGCCGGGGCGCTGCGGGCGCCCGGCGCACGCGCCGCCTTGGTACCCCCGATGCCGATCGCGGGGGCCGACCGGGGCAAGGGTGCGGGCGACGCCCTGGAGGCCGGCCGGATGGCGGCGCCGGGCAAGGGCAAGGGTCTGCCCCTCCCCGGGGGGATGCCGTCCCTCCCCGGGGGGGTGCCGTGCCCGCCGGTGCCGCCGGGCACGCCGGTCCCTCCGGGATGCGGGGAACCCGGGCTCCCGCGCGAGCCGCGCCCGGGCGCGACCGGCGGCTTCGGCGGCATCCATGGCGCGGCAACGGTCCGTCTCGACCGGGTTTCGGGTGGAGGTACCGAATATCGCTACCGTGGCAGCAGGCGGCCCTACTCGCCCGAGACCCTCAGGCAATGCATCGCCCTGGATCCCGATGATCCGGAATCTCGCCCGATCGTCATCTCGGGCAGGGGCGTGCGAAGCTTCGCACGGCCCGGTGTCCGGGTGAGACTCGTTCCGTCGGCCGGACCCGGCGGATGGGACGTGCGCTTCGAAGCCGCCCGGGGGAGAGAGGAAGTGTACGTGTACGTCCCGCTCCGCGTCGCGAACCAGGTCTGGCGGCGCGCCAACGCCGCCTATCGCATCCGGTTCCTGGAAGGGGGACGCACCGTCGCGCAGACGGCCCGCTTCGACATATGCCGGGTCAAGTACTCGGTGCGCGTCGATGTGCGCCTCGAGAACTGCATCATCGAGCCCGCGGGGCCGTGGGATCTAGGGGTGGAAATACGTGTGAGGAACGGAGAGCGGATCGAGGCGTTGAGCGGTGCCCGTTGGCGTTGGAACGAAGGGGCGAAGACAGCGACCGCAACGGTGGATGTGCCGGAGGGTGCACAGCTCGTCGCGGAGCTTACCCGTAGCGCTCGCGGGAAGTGCCGGGGCGGTGGCTGGGAGCGGACGCGAATCGAAATCCCTCCCTTGCGACACCGCAACAGCCGTGCGAGCGTCCTGTTCCGTCATGTCACGCCGGTCCGCACGGAACGCATCGCCATGGACGCTCTCTCCGCCATCCTCAACATTGCGGTTCCATCGATCAAGGTGCGCCTGAACACCTACGATCCGAGCGGCAACGCCGATCGTCGCTGGTACCGTCCGAACGATTCCTGGGTCGAGGTCAGGGCGACAAACATGGATGGGTCGATCATCACGCTGAGGGAGCCCATACCCCTGAGGGAGTTCGACGTGGATACAGAGGTGCTGGGACACTGGTACTACTACGTCAACGACCTCAACTCGAGCCGGGCGAGCTTCGGCTCGTATGAAGGCGGCCTGAAGATCGAGCTCGAATTCGAGAGCGAGGGCACGGAGATCAAGGGGCGTTGTCCCGCCTGCATCGTGGGTGACGACAAGGGTGCGCCCGACGCCGAGCTGAACGAGGCAAGGATCGTCGTGCATGTCCCGATCGTCTTCAAGCGGGCGCCCGATCCCGCTCGGAGCGCCCCCGGGGTGGACATGGACCGTCTTCGTGTCGACGGGAACCTGAGCTTCCATCTCCATTCGATACTCGAGCATTCCCCCGCGGTAGGTCGGGCGATCGATGCCTGGGCCAGGAACGTGATTCTGCAGGAGCTGAAGATCCGCCTGGCCCGCGAGCTCCGCAGCAGCCCCCTGGGGCGAAGCTTGGACCGCGGGCTGGTCGAGCTGGTGCGGACGGTGCTCGAATCGCGGGGCTACGCGGTATTGCGCTTCCTGGATGCCCGGGTCGAGGGCGGGAATCTGGTGGTGCGTTTCATCGGCACCCGGAGGTCGTGATCGTGCGCCGGGCATCGTCGGGATCTGCCACCGGAGGCGGGGGAGGGTGAAGCCCGTGCGCGGGGCGGGAGGGATGTGCGCGCGGTGTCTCGGGTTCCCGGTCCGGCTGGCCGTCTTGGTTCCCGCGGCGGCGCTCCCGCTGTGGGCGGCCGTCACGGAGGACGGCCTCTGCCGTGGCCTCTCGCCCCACGGCTTCTGGTGCGTCGAGGCGAAGGTGGAGGACGCCGTCGCCGGCTATGCCGGGCGCATGGGGCCGGGCAAGGTCCGGATCCCGATGCCGGAGCCTTGGCCGCGCGGCTGGCGATGAAGGTGTCTGTGAACCATGCCGCTCACCGCGGCGACCTAGGGGTGCGGTGCGGCCGGGGCGCGTGCCGGGCCGCGCGGGCGGGTCGAGCGTGACCCGGCGCCCCGCGCCGCGCCGCACCGGTCGGAGAGGCGACGACACGGAGGAGGAGTGCCATGAAGCGGAAGCCGGTAAAGATGGCGATGGCCGTCATGCTGCTGGGCGTTTCCGCGGCCGCCGGGCCGGCGATGGCGGCCGATCCCTTCGGCGCCGGGAAGGCGCTGCCCCGGGATCTGACCAAGGAGGTGTTCAGGCCGGAGCTGGCGAAGGAGGCGCTGGCAAGGCGCGTGGATCTGGCGGTGAACGCGGTCCTGGGGCCGGGTTGCGTCTGCCCGGAGAAGCTCGAGAGGGAGTCTCTGATTTTCCTTGCCCGGCCCAGCTCGGTCCTGGTGGAGGTGCGGCGCAAGCGCGAAGGCGCGCCCCTGCGCGCCAGGGTGGAGCTGACGGTCCCGCTGCTCGCGGGCGGAGAGAGGTCGTTGGTTCCCGGCTTGAGGACGTACACGAAGGAGGTCGACGTGCCGTCGCGGGCAGGGGTGGTGAACGTCTCCTTCCCCATCCCGAGACTGCTCGTCGCCCGGTTCGGCAGGAGTGTGAGCGTCAAGGTGACACCGCTGGGCGGATTCGAGGATGCGCAGCCCGCAGACAACCAGCGACACATGCCGGCCGAGGACCTGTGCTTGCTGGGCGTGCGGTGAGCGCGGCTGTGGAACGGGAGCAACCCCTCCTCGGCGGCGGAAACGGGCGGGGGCCATGACATGAAATGCCGTTACGCGCTCGTCGGCCTGCTGATCGGGGCCGTCCCGTTGCCGGCCGGCGCCGCGCCCGCCGCGCAGCCGCCGCTCGGAGCGCCCCCGGCGGGCCTGAAGGCGGCAGTGCCGTCCGGGAAGGCGAAGGGCGGCGAGGTCAGGCCCGTGCTGGAGCGCAGGGTGGCGCTCCGCCCGGACGGCGTGCTCGTGCTGCGCGGCAAGGGCCTGGGCGCGGCGCCGGCCGGGCGGGTGGTGGTGCTGCGGCCCGAGGGCGGGAAGCGCCTGCTGCTGAAGGTGCGCCGGTGGTCCCCCACGCGGATCGAGGCGGTGCTGCCGGCCGCGCTCGCGAAGCGGCCCCTCAGGGGGCGGCTGCACCTCGCCCGCCATTCGAGCCCGGACCGCCCGGTCTCGAACGTGATCCCCGTCGCGCTGCGGCCCGTGCTCCCGGTTCGTGCGGGGGCACCGCCGAAGCCGGACGCCGGGGCCCGCGGCGGCCGGCAGGCTAGCGTCCCGGGTAGAGCTGCGAGCGGCTTCGCCACGGCCCTTCCGCCCGTGTCGGCGCCGGTGCCGGCCGGGCGGCGCATCGTCAGGCCGCCCGGCACACTGACGATGACGGG
>JALSGW010000040.1 GCA_026982585.1 Alphaproteobacteria bacterium
AGTGGGCCCGCGTCCCTTGAAGCCCAGGCGCAGACGGCTGTCTCCGCCCTCGAGGTGTCCGGCGGTGGTGCAGAAGTCCAGGCGTTCCACCAGTGCCCGCCGCTCATGGCGCAGGATGAGCAGGGTCTCGCGGGCATGGGCGGCGATCTCGGGCGCGCCGCCGGCGCCGGGAAGCCGCACCCGGGGATTTCGGTAGTCGCCGATCACGGTGGTGTTGACGTTGGCGAAACGGTCGATCTGGGCCGCCCCCAGAAAACCGATGTCGATGCGGCCGCCTTGCAGCCAGTAAGCGAAGATCTCCGGGACCGATACCACCGCATCGGCGGTGAGGCTGAGCTGACCGTCGCCGATCGAGAGCGGCAACAGCGGCGGCTTGGCTCCGATGGGACCGGATTCGTAGATCAGCACCAGCTCCGGCGCATGCAGCCTGCGGGCGAGGTTGGCGGCGGTTCCGGGAAGGCCGATGCCGACGAAACAGGTGGCGCGATCCGGCAGCAGCCGGGCGGCGGCGATGGCCATCATCTCGCTCGGCGTCCAGGAGGCGGTCACGACAGCGGCTCCCTGGGCAGCGGCCGGCCGAGCCTCCGCCGATAGTCGGCGAAATCCGCCGCATCCAGCACATACCGCCGCATCCAGTCCCGAAAGCGGTCGCGATCCCGGGAGATGGAATCCCACGCCGCATAGAAACCGTTGTCGCGGGCGTAATACCCCTGGGCGTAGGAGGGATGGGCACCCCCCGGCACCGGACAGACGGCGTCCACCACCCAATGGGGCAGCACACAGGCGTTGGGCGGGGGATCGAGGGAGTCGACGATCTCCTCCACGGTGACGATGCTGCGGCGCGCCGCCAGCACCGCCTCCTTCTGGACGCCGAGGATGCCCCAGAGATGGACGTTGCCGCGGCGGTCGGCGCGCTGGGCGTGGATGATGGCGACATCCGGCCGCACCGCCCGCACCGCCGCAAGCTCGGCGCCGGTGAAGGGACAGGCGATGGTGCGGATATCGGGATTGAAGCGCGGAAGATCGCTGCCGCGATAGCCGTCGACGACGGCGAAGGAGAGGCCCGCCGCTCCCGCGGCGTAGGCGGCGGCGAGACCGGCATGGCTGTGTTCGACCAGCTCGAGCGGCCGGGGCCAGCCCCGTTCCACTGCATCCCGCAGGCGGTGCAGGGATCCCACCCCGGGATTGCCGCCCCAGGAGAACACCAGCCGGCGGGCGCAGCCCATGCCGATCATCTGATCGTAGAGGAGATCCGGGGTCATGCGCACGAGGGTGAGCTCGCGGCGTCCCTGACGGATGATCTCGTGGCCGGCGGCGAAGGGGATGAGATGGGTGAAGCCCTCGAGGGCCACCACATCGCCGTCCGCCACCAGCGCCGCCACCGCCTCCCTGAGGCTCGTGATCTCGGCCACAACCGCCCTCCCCAACGCCCTGCCGGTGCCATGGGCTTGGGCGCTTGTCAAGGGCGATTACCGGCGATATGAGCGATAACCGCACAAGGACCTGAGCCCATGCCCCGGCGCAGTGCGGATCCCGACTTCATGCTGTCCCTCGCCCGCGGCCTTGCGGTGTTGCGGGCGTTCGGCGAAGCCCAGCGCCCCCTCACGGTGAGCGAGGCGGCGGCCCGCACCGGCATCTCGCGCGCCGCCGCCCGGCGCTGCCTCGAGACCTTGGCCCGTCTCGGCTATGCGGAACGGCTGGATCGGGTCTACCACCTGCGTCCCAAGGCGCTCGAGTTGGGTTACGCCTTCCTCGCCTCCGAGCCGCTGCCGCGGACCCTGCAGCCGCTGCTCGAGCAGGTGCGCGACCGGCTCGGCGAATCCTGCTCGGCCGGAGTGTTGGAGGGCAGCACGGTGGTCTACATCGCGCGCGCTCCCGCGCGCCGGGTGCTGTCGGTGGCCCTTTCGGTGGGAAGCCGGCTGCCCGCCTTCTGCACCTCCATGGGCCGGGTGCTGCTCGCGGGCCTTGCTCCGCAAGAGCGCCGGCGGCGGCTCGAGGCCGGCCCGCGCCCCGCGCTCACCCCCCACACCGTCACCGACGTGGACACCCTGTTGCGCCTGCTCGCCGAGGTGGAACGGGAGGGATACGCGCTCGTCGACCAGGAACTCGAGGCCGGCCTGCGCTCGGTGGCGGTGCCGGTGCGGGCGCCCTGCGGGCGGGTGCTGGCGGCGATCAATGTCGGCGTGCACGCCCAGAGGTGGACGCCCGAGGCGATGCGGGCGCGCATCCTGCCGGTCCTGACGCGGGTGGCGGAGGTGGCGGCTCCCGCCTTCCGCGCCCTGCGTTGAGCGCATCGGATCACCCCGCACGGGGCGGTCGATGCCGGAACCCGGCGCTCATCCGGACTCCTCGACCAGCACCTGGACGAGCGCCGGCTGGCCCTCCCGCACCGCTCTAAGCGCCGCCTCCAGCGCCGGGCGGAGCGCATCCGCCGCCTCCACCCGGGCCGCGAACGCGCCGTGGGCGCGGGCGCCGGCCGTGAGATCGATCCTGGGCCCGAGGTCGGTCATGGGCACGGCGTTGGACCGGATCGCCTCGCCCTCCGGGTAGAGCTCCCTTACCGCCTGCCGCACCGTGCCCCAGCAGCCGTTGTCGACCACCACCGCCAGCACCGCCAGCCCTTCGCGCGCCGCCGTGCGCAGGCACGCCTCCGGGTTGGCGAACAGGTAGGACCCGTCCCCCATCACCGCCACCACATCCCGCTCCGGGTCGGCGAGCTTGGCGCCGAGGGCGGCGGGAAAGCTCCAACCCAGTCCTCCCGCGGGCGGCTCCTTGAACCAGGCGAGCGGATCGCGCCGCCTGGTGGCCGCGTAGTCGGCGCCGAGCTCGGAGAACAGCGAGGAGGGCCGCTCCGCCAGAAGTTCGCCCAGAAGCCGGCTCAGCTGCAGCCGCTCCGGCCGGCCCCGCGCGGCGCGCCCGTTTCGGGTGCAGCGCAGCACAAGGGCCCGATGCGCCCGCAGGCGTCGCTCCCGCCAGGCCTCCTCGGTGGCGTGCCCCCGCTCCTCGAGCGCGTCCAGCAGCTGGGAGAGGGCGAGCTCCAGCTCGCCCCCGACCCCCACGTCCACCGGAAAGCCGCGCAGCGGACAGTGGGCGAACAGCGGATCGGGCGCGAGTTGGATCACCCGGGCAGAGGCCGCAGGGCGCTGGTGGAGCGGCACCCAGGGCGCCAGGGTGTCGATCACCAGCACCACATCCGCCCGCTCCACCCAGCCCTCAGGATCGCTGCCCACATGGGCGGGATGGTCGGTCGGAAAGGCGCAGCGGCTCGCCCAGTAGGAGCAGGCCGCGGCCCCGCTGTGCGCGAGCCAGCGGGCGAAACGGTCGAACAGGGAGCGGCTCGTGGGGCCGCGGGCGGCGATCACCAGCGGGCGTCTGGCGGCCGCGAGCAGCTCCGCCGCCTCCTCCACCGCCGCGGGATCCGGAGCCGTCACGACCGGCCGTTGCCGGACGGGTTCGTGGAAACACGCCTCCGGCACCGCATCGGCGAGCGGCTCGCGCGGCAGCGCCAGGTAGACCGGGCCCTTCGGGGTGGAGCCGGCCACGGCCAGCGCCCGGTCCACCAACAGCCCGGCCTGGTCGGCGACCCGGAGTTCATGTTCCCATTTGCACGCCTCCCGTACCAGCCCGGCCTGGTCGCGCATCTCCTGGCCCCAGCCGATCGGCAACGTGCGCGCCGCGGCGTGGCCCCGTTCGCGGTAGGGGGTGCGCCCCGACATCAGGAGCAGCGGAACGCGGTCGCTGTGGGCGTTGAGCAGCCCCAGCACGCCGTTCGCGAGCCCCACATTGGTGTGGAGCATGGCCGCCTGGGGGCGGCCGCTGATCAGGTGATGGCCGTGGGCCATGCCGAGGGCGAGCTGTTCGTGCGGGCACACCACCGCCCGGGGCACCGGCACGCCGCGCGCCCGCGCCTGGGCGTAGGCCTCGATCAGGGGCGGGAAGTCGGTGCCGCCGTTGACGAACAGTTGCGCGATGCGGTGGCGGCACAGGCGCTGCAGCAGCAGGGCGGCGGCGGTGGGATCGACGGGCACGTCGGGCATGGCGACACCTCCCTAGCCGCCGAGCCGGGCCGGCAGCCACAGGGCGAGGGCGGGAAAGGCCAACAGCAGCACCACCCTGAGGATTTCGGCCAGGAAGAACGGCATCACGCCCCGGAAGATCTCGCCCATCGGGATGTCGCGGGCGAGCGCCGAGATCACGAACACGTTCATGCCCACGGGCGGGGTGATGAGGCCGAGCTCCACCACGATCAGGGCGAGGATCCCGAACCAGATCTTGAGGTCCTCGGTGGACAGGCCGAAGGCGGCCCCCTCCGCCCCCTGGTAGAGACCGCCGTTGATCTCCACCAGCATCGGCCAGAAGAAGGGGATCACGAGGAGGATCATGGACAGGCTGTCCATCAGGCAGCCGAGCAGGATGAGCGCCACAAGCAGCATCACCATCACGAGCAGCGGGTCGAACCCCTGGCCGCCGATCCAGGCCGCGGCCGCCTGCGGCACCCCGGCCCGGGCCATGAAGATCTTGAGCAGCTCGGCGCCGAGCACGATGAGGTAGATCATGGCCGTGGTGCGCCCGGTCTCGAGCAGCGCGTCCTTGAGCTCGGCGAGATTGAAGCCGCGCCGGTAGAGCCACATCAGCCCGACCAGAAAGGCCCCCACCGAGGCGGCCGGGGTGGGGTTGTAGAAACCGGCGTACATGCCGCCGATCACGAGCCCGAACACCGCGAGCACCGGCAGCACCGCCAGGCTCGCGCCCACGAGCTCCTTGCGGTCCACCGCTTCCGCCCGCGGCGCGAGATCCGGGTCGAGGCGCACCAACAGCCCGATGGTGATCATGAACAGCAGCACCGCGAGCAGGCCCGGCACCAGCGCCGCCATGAACAGGGCGACGATGCTCGCCTCCACGATCACCGCATAGATCACCAACACCACCGAGGGCGGGATGAGGATGCCGAGCACCCCGCCCGCGGCCAGGCTGCCGGCCGCGAGCCTTGGCGCATAGCCGTAGCGCAAGAGCTCCGGGAGCGCCACCCGTCCCATGGTGGAGGCGGTGGCGAGCGAGGAGCCGCACACCGCGCCGAATCCCGCACAGGCGGCGATGCCCGCCATCGCCACCCCGCCCCGCTGCCGCCCCAGCCAGGCCCGAGCGGCCCGGAACAGATCGCCCGACATGCCGGCCCGGGTGGCGAAGGCGCCCATCAGCACGAACAGCGGCACCACCGACAGGTCGTAGATGGAGAACTGGCCGAAGGCCAGGGTCTTGAGCTGGCCGAGCAGGATGGCGGGCCCGTAGAGCAACGAGGTGCCGCCGGCGCCGACCAGGATCATGGCGAAGGCCACCGGCATGCGCAGCGCGATCAACGCCGCCAGCACCACGAGCCCGCCGATGCCGAGGGCGAGCGGCTCCATCATGCCCGCCGCAATTCGTCCAGACGGGCGCGGAGCGCGGCAAGGCTCGCGAGCGCCCACAGGGCGAGGGAGAGCAGAATGGGCACGAAGGCCCACCAGATGGGAATGCCGAGCACGGCGGTGGTATAGCCGTAGGCCCGCTGGTCCCACATGCCGAGGCTCATGCGCCAGAGGAGCAGGGCGGCGAACAGCAACGCCGCGAGTTCCCCGAGCAGGGCGAGACGCGTGCGGTTCCTGGCCGAGAGCCGGCTCGTGAAAATGTCGGCGCTGATGTGGGCGCCGGTGAGCTGGGCGTAGGGCAGGAAGGCGAACACCCCCACCGCCACGCCCAGCTGGGTGAGCTCCACATCGCCCGGGAAGGGACGCGCCAACAACGCCCCTCCCACCACCGAGGCGACGTTCACCGCCACCACCGCCAAAACCAGCGCCCCGCCCCCAAGCGCCCACAGCAGCGCAAGGCGCTCCAAGGCGCCGCGCAAGCGACCCGCGGCGATGTCCTCGGTCATCCCGCCTGGTTCTGGGCGATGGCGGCCCGGGCCTGCTCCACCAGCTCTCGGCCGGGCAATCCCTTGCCCTCCACCTCGGCGATCCAGCGCTCCACCACCGGCTCCAGGGCCGCGGCGAAGGCCTCGGTCTCCGCGGCGCTGAGCTGGATGTGTTCGACCCCGGCCGCGGTCGCCACCTCGAGGCCGCCGGCCTCGGCGGCGAGCCAGCGCCGCCCCACCTCGCCCCACCAGGCGCGGTCGGAAGCCCGGCGAAAGGCCTCCTGCA
>JALSGW010000041.1 GCA_026982585.1 Alphaproteobacteria bacterium
CGAAGGGCCGGGACTTCAGCTCGGGGTGGAACTGGACCCCGATGAACCAGGGGTGGTCCTCGAGTTCCACGATCTCCGGCAGCCGGCCGTCGGGGCTCATGCCGGAAAAACGCAGCCCCACGCGTTCCAGCGCCGGCCGGTAGTGGATGTTGACCTCGTAGCGGTGGCGGTGCCGCTCGCTGATGCGGCGCGCGCGGTAGATGGCGGCCGCCCGGCTCCCCGGCTGGAGCTCGCAGGGATAGGCGCCAAGCCGCATGGTGCCGCCGAGCCCGTGCCGGCCGTCCCGTCGCACCACCGCCCCCTCCTTCTCCCACTCGGTCAGCAACCCCACCACCGGATGCGCGCAGGGGCCGAACTCGGTGGAGCTCGCTCCCGAGAGCCCGGCCAGGTTGCGGGCGATCTCGATGCAGGCGAGCTGCATACCGAAGCAGATGCCCAAAAAGGGCAGCCGTTTCTCGCGGGCGTAGGTGACGGCGGCGATCTTGCCGTCCACCCCGCGCTCGCCGAAGCCGCCCGGGACCAGGATGGCATGCGCCCCCTGGAGCCGTTCGTCCGGCACCGAACGGGCGAACGCCTCGGCGTCCACCCATTCCACCCGCACCCGCACCCGGTTGGCGATGCCGCCGTGGCACAGCGCTTCGTCCAGCGACTTGTAGGCGTCGGCGAGCCCGGTGTACTTGCCCACGATCGCCACCGTCACCTCGCCCTCGGGACCGTGGATGCGCTCGACGATCTCGCGCCAGGCGGAGAGATCCGGAGCTCTGGCGGCATCGAGGCCGAGGGCCTCCATCACCGCCCGATCCAGCCCCACCTCGTGATAGGCGAGGGGCACCTCGTAGATGGTGGCACAATCGAGGGCCGGGATCACCGCGTCCTCCCGGACGCTGCACTGGAGCGCGATCTTGCGCCGGGCTTCGGCCGGGATCGGCCGGTCAGAGCGGCACAACAGCACATCGGGCTGGATGCCGATGGCGCGCAGCTCCCGCACCGAATGCTGGGTGGGCTTGGTCTTGAGCTCGCCCGCCGCCGGGATCCAGGGCACCAGGGTGACGTGGACGTAGGCGCAGCGCCCGGGCGGCAATTCGTTGCCCAGCTGGCGGATGGCCTCGAGGAAGGGCAGCCCCTCGATGTCGCCCACCGTACCGCCGATCTCCGCGATCACCACGTCGGCGTCCTCCGCCTCGTGGGTGATGGCCGCCTTGATGGCGTCGGTGACGTGGGGGATGACCTGGACCGTGGCGCCGAGATAGTCGCCGCGACGCTCGCGGCTGATCACCTGCCAGTAGATCTTGCCCGCCGACCAGCTGTCGCTCTCGCGCGCGCTCACTCCGGTGAAGCGCTCGTAATGGCCGAGGTCGAGATCGGTCTCGGCGCCGTCGTCGGTGACGTACACCTCCCCGTGCTGATAGGGGGACATGGTGCCCGGATCCACGTTGAGATACGGATCCAGTTTGCGCAGCCGGACCCGATAACCCCGCGCCTGCAGGAGCGCGCCGAGCGCGGCGGCGGCGATGCCCTTGCCCAGGGAGCTCACCACGCCGCCGGTGACGAAGACGTAGCGCGTCATCCGATCGCAGCCTTCACGGTGCCACGTGTCCGGTGCGGGCGAGGCGGCGAACGGGACCGGTCATTCCGCCACGGGCGCGAGCGGTCGTTCCACCGGCTCGGCCGGAACCGGCGCCTCGAGCAGCCGTTCCGCACCCCGATCGCGGGCGGCCAGCACCGCCAGCAACAGGCTGGTGACGATAAAGGCGGTGGCCAGGATGGCGGTGGTGCGGGTGAGCAGGTTGGCGGTGCCGCGGCCGGTCATGAGCCCGCCCATGGTCCCGCCGCCGAGCCCGAGCCCGCCGCCTTCGCTGCGCTGCAGCAGGATCACCGACACCAGGGCCACGGCCAAGAGCAGGTGGATCACCAGGATGACGGCCTGCATGGCGGTCGACGCTCCCATCCATGGGGCGGGCTCATGCACCCCCGCCCGCGCGATAGATACGCCAGAATTCCTCGGCATCCAGACTGGCGCCGCCGACCAGCACCCCGTCCACCCCCTCCATGGCCATGATGGCGCCGGCGTTGGCGGCCTTCACCGATCCGCCGTAGAGGAGCGCGACCCGCTCCCCGTCTGCGAGCAGCCGCCCGAGCTGCCCGCGCAGCCACAGGTGGATCTCCGCGATCTCCTCCGGCCGGGGGGTGCGGCCGGTGCCGATCGCCCACACGGGTTCGTAGGCGACGACCAGGTTGGCGGCGTTCGCGCCCTCCGGAAGCGAGCCCGCGAGCTGGCGGGCGAGCACCTCCTGACGCCGGCCCGCCTGCCACTCCTCCTCGCTCTCGCCGATGCACAACACCACCAAAAGCCCGCTCGCAATCGCCGCCTCCGCCTTGCGGCGCACCCAGGCATCGTCCTCGCCGAGCCCCCGCCGGCGCTCGGAATGACCGAGGATCACCGCACGGCAACCCGCATCCTTGAGCATCCACGCGCTGATGCAGCCGGTAAACGGACCCTCGCGCCGATCGTGACAGTCCTGTCCGCCCAGCCACAGCGCGCTCGCCTGGATGCGCCGGGCCACCTCGTGCAGCACCGTAAAGGGCGGGAAGATGCCGAGCGTGCCGGTAAGCCGCGGCGCACGATCCGCCAGCGCGCCCGCCAGCGCCAGCGCCTGCTCGCGCAGGCCGTGCATCTTCCAGTTGCCGAACACGATCGGCCGCGCCAGCACCGCCGTTCCCCGCACGCCTCGACCCCGGCCTCGTTATCACAGGCTCGGCGCCGGCAAAAGGCCGGCCGCGCGACCACGTTGTCAACCCCCGGTGGAGGGGATAGCCTGTGGTTCGGAAATCGTCCGCAAGCGGCAGAGGGGCGATGTCCGGACGAGGGCGATGGCGGGCGGTGATGGCTGCGGCGGTGGGGATGATGGCCGCCGCTGTGGCCGTCGCCTCCGCCTCGGAGGATGTGGCGCTGTGGCGGCTCGAGGGTGCGGTGCACGCCCTCGCGGTGGCGGGAGATCGTCTCATGGTGGCCGGCCGCGACGGCGCCGGGCGGGCCTGGTTCGAGATCCGCGCGGCCGACGACGGTCGGTTGTCGGTGCGGCGGCGGTTCGCGGACTGCACCCGGTGCGCCTTTCTGGACGCGGTGGCGGTGGACCACCGGCGGGCGGTGCTGGTGGGAAGCCGGGAGGAGCGCGGGACCCTCGAGAGCGGTTGGGTGGCGCTGGTGGATCTCGATTCCGGCCGTGTGGTGCGGGAGCGGACCCTGGACCTGGCCCAGCCGAACCGGCTTTCGGCGGTCGCCTACGGGTTCGGCAAACTGCTCGCGGCCGGCTCGCTGTTGCGCAACATGGGGGCCAATGTCGAGCCGTTCGTGAGCGAATTCGAACCCGAGAGCTTCACGGTGGGGGCGGAATGGCCGTTTCCGGCGATCCTGCCGCGGGCCGCTTTGTGGGTGGAGGTGCTGGCCCCGGAGAGCTTTCTCGTGGGCGGTTGGCAGGTGGATGCGGCCGGGGCTGGGCTGGGCGGCTGGCTCGCCCGCTTCACCTACAAGGGAGAGCCGGTGTGGCGGGCGGCGCTCGATCGCGAAGGAGCCCTCGAGGCGAGCGCGGCGGTGGTGGCGCCCGACGGTCGCCTCCTGGTCTTCGGCTACGGTGCGGCGGAGAGCTTGTCCGATCCCGCACGTCTCCGCCTCGGGTTGGGCCTGCGCTGGTTCGACCTCGAGGAGGGTGCGGGGGAGGAGGGCTGGCGGCTGTCCGACCCGGCTGTATCCAGGTCCGCGGCCGATGCGGTGGCGCGGGACCATGCGGTGTGGCTGCTCGCAAGCCGCCGGCAGGGCGACCGCGCCCCCGAGGAGGTGGAGCTGTACCGCATGGCTTGGGGCGAGACGCCGCGCCTCGTGCGCCGCCTCGGGGACGGGGAGCGGGCCATGGTGCCCGCGCGCCTGAGCATGGCGGAGGACGGCACGCTGTGGGCGGGCGGCTGGTACCGGGTGGAGGAGGGCGCCGAGGTGGGCGCACGGGGCTGGCTGTTGCGCATCGATCCGCTCGAGGCGGCGCTGGAGCTGCGCCTCGAGCCGGTGGCCGGCGATCGGGTGCGGGCGGTGGTGCGCAACCTGGGACCGGTTCCGCTGCGGGTGCGGGCCCTGACCGACGCCAGCGTGCGCCTGGTGGACGCGGAGGAGGCGTGGTCGCCGCTGGTCGGCAGGGTGCCGGGGCGGCCTGTGGACCGGATCGCGCTCGACCATTTCCTGGAGCTCGCGCCCGGAGACGGCGCCGCGGTGGTGCTGGCGGTCCCGGATGCCCTCCGGCGTGCCCGCGCGGTTCGGGCCCTCTACAGCCCCGACTTCGCCGGCGCCGGCGTCGGCCGGGTGCTCGCGAGTGCGCCCCTGGCGCTGGAGGCGGAGGGGCGGCGGTGAGGGAGCCTGGGGTCGCTCGCAGCGAAGGGGCGGGCGAAGCGGCGATTTCGCGGAGCGTGCGGATCGGGATGCGAGCGGCGGTGGCGCTGGCCTCGGCTCTCCTGCTCGGCGGGGCGGCGAACGCCGATCCGCCTTCCACCACGCCGCCGTTCGCCGGCTTGTCGGTGCGCCTCGAGTTGCCGCCTGCGGAGCGGGCCTGGAAGGCGCCGCCCTGGGACCTGCGCCTGTTCTCCTTCCTGGCCGAGCGGGCGCTCGAGGTGGTGGTGCTGGACCTCCGGGTGGTGCGGACCGGAGGCGACGATGCCGGCGAGCCGGGCTGCCGGGGCAATCTGCGCACTGCCGAGCCCGGCGCCGTCCTCATGCAGTTCCGCAACCGCTATCTCGTGATCGATGCGCTCGATGCGGGCGCGCCCTACGCCTTCTGCCAGCCGACCCGGGACGGTTTCCGGTTGTTCGGTTTCTTCTTCGTGGAGCCGCCGCCTGAGCTCGCCTCGCTCGAGACGTGGACCCTGCATCCGGTGGCGGTGGCGCCCGATGCCGCCACCTTGAGCACCCGGGCGCTCAAGGCGGACCGGCGGAAGCGATGAGGTTCGCCGCGCCGCCCGCTTCCGCCGCATGGACCGCGATGGCGGTGCGGTGGCTGGATTTCCTCTTTCCGCCGCGCTGTCTTGCCTGCGGGGCGGGCGTGGACCGGCAGGGGCATCTCTGCCCGCGCTGTTTCGACGGGCTGGTGTTCCTGGTGGGACCGCTGTGCCGCTGCTGCGGGCGCCCGCTCCCCGACACCGCGGTGCCGGATCCGCTGTGCGCCGCCTGCCACCGCAAGGCGCCCTCCTACGCCCGCCTGCGCGCGGCACTGGCCTATCACGGGGTGGGGCGCGAGCTCGTGCTGCGCTTCAAGCACGGCGGACGGCTCGAGGGGGTGGAGCGGTTCGCGATCTGGATGGAACAGGCGGGGCGGGAGCTGCTCGACGAGGCGGAGCTCGTGGTCCCGGTGCCGCTGCATCGGCTGCGGTTGCTGGTGCGGGGCTTCAACCAGGCGGCGCTGTTGGCCCAGCGGCTCGCCCGGCGCGCCCAGCGCCCCTGGCATCCTTCTCTGCTCCGCCGCATCCGTCCGACCCGCAGCCAGCAGGGCCTCGGCGAGGCCCAACGCTGGCGCAACGTGCGACCGGCGGCGTTCCACATACCGGCGGGGATGCGGCCGCGGATCGCCGGGAGACGGGTGCTGCTGGTGGACGACGTGGTGACCACAGGGGCCACCCTCCACGCCTGCACCGAGGTGCTGCTCGAGGCCGGGGCCGCAGCGGTGGACGCGCTGGCCTTGGCCCGGGTGGTGCGCGAGGAGGGGAGCGGTCCTATATGACGGGTGGAAGGCCGGAGCGGAGATGTACAGAGCGCCGGCGCCCGCCTATGGTGCTACCGCACCGGAGCCGGGTGGGTCCGGCGTGGGAGACGGATCGTGATCTGCTATCGGCTGCGCTGCGAGCGGGATCACGAGTTCGAGGGCTGGTTCGCGAGCAGCGACGCCTATGACCGCCAGGCCCAGGCGGGCCTCGTGAGCTGCCCGTTGTGCGGCAGCGTCAAGGTCGAGAAGGCGCCCATGGCGCCTGCGATCGCCCGCTCGCGCGGCAGCGGCCAGGCGGCCGACGAAGGCGATGAAACCCG
>JALSGW010000042.1 GCA_026982585.1 Alphaproteobacteria bacterium
CCTGGAGGTGCTGGACGGTACCATCGCGCCGACCGGGATCGGAGAGGTGCTGCGGGATCTGCAGGCCCGCTACCGGCGCGGTGCGGAGGGCGGTTTCCAGCTCAACCTCGAGGGCCGGCTTGCGGACGGAACGCTGGTGCGGCTCAACGGCGAACTCGGCCGCTTCGCCTTGGGACGTCCCGCCCCGCTCGCGCTCCACCTCGCCCTGCTCCAGGACCGCCGCGAGCTCGCCCAGCTGCGCTTTTCCGGCACGCTCGGCAGCGCCGGGGATCCGCTCGCCCTCGACGGTGCGCTCACGGCGTCGTTCGCCGCACCGGAGCCGCCGCTCGAAGAGCTGGTTCCGGATGCGGCACGGACGCTGTGGCGGGCGCTTCAGGGGCTTCGGCTGGAAGCGGCGCGGGCGCGGATGGCGCAGGGTGTGCTCGCGCTCGAGGGGCTGTCGCTGGAGCGGGAGGGGAAAACCCTGCGCGGGCGGCTCGAACTCGACCTCGCCGCCCCTCGCCCGGTCATCGCGCTCGCCCTGGAAGGATCGGAACTCCCCCTCGACCAGGCCAAGCTCGCGCGCCTGGTGCGGTTGCGTCGCACGCTTCCTCCCTTCTCGGGCCGCATCGACCTGCGGCTCGATCGGGCGATGTGGGGGCGGCTTGTGCTGCGGGAGCTCGAACTTCTGGTGCGCATCGATCGCAAGGGCAATTGGCGGGTGGAGCGGTTTGGCGCAAACCTCGCCGGCGACAGTACGCTCGAGCTCGAGGCCGTGCTTTCGGGCGAGGCGGGCCTGGAGGTGCTTTCGGGACGGGCGGCCCTGCTGTCGGGAGAGGCCGGGGAGCTTTGGGCGGCGCTTTCGGGACAAGCCCCGGCGGCGCTCGGCAGGCTCGCTGCCGAGGCCGCCTTCCGCCTCGATTCCAGGGCCCTGGAGCTGTCCGATCTCAAACTGCGCCACCCGGCCGGAACGCTCTCCGGGCGGGGTCGGCTGCGCTGGGACGAGCCCAGCTGGCGTCTTGCGCTGAGGGGCGAGCGGCTGCGCCTGGAAGCACTCGATCCGGGTCTGTGGAAGCGGTTGCAGGACTGGCTCGCGGAGCCGGAGCCGTCGATCCCCCCGGGTGTTCTCACCCTGGACCTCGAAAGCCTGCTCCTTCGGGGGATGCGGCTGCGCGGGGTGGAGCTCGCCCTGGCGATCGCGCCCGAAACGGTGGTGCTCGAGCGGTTGCGGGTCGGCGAGGCGGCGGGCGCATCGGGCACGGTGTCGGGACGGTTCGATCTTCAGAGCGGAGCCCTCGCCCTCGAGGGCGCGCTCAAGGTGGCCGAATCCGGGCGTCTCATTCGGCTGATCGGCGGCCGCTGGTCCCAGCTTCCCCTCCCCGCCTCCGGGCTCGAAGCGCGGTTCGCGCTCCGGGGCGACCGGAGGACGGCCTCGGCCCGGATCGGGCTGAGCTGGCCGAGCGGCCGCGCCTGGATCACGGGCCGCAGCCAAGACCCCGAGACCCTCTCGCGCTTCGCGATCGACCTCGAGCTGTGGTCGCCGGACACCGCCCGGCTGCTCCGCGACCTCGGGCTGCCCAGGCTCGCACTCGGGCCGGAGTTGATGGGACCGCTGGAGCTGGCGGGCCGGCTCGTGCGGGGGCCGCGGGGGCTCGAGGTGCAGGGCGAAGGGCGCATCGCCGGGCTCGGGTTCGCGGGCGACATACGGCCGGCGGAGCGGGACCAGGGCGGGATGGTCGCGCGCCTCGCCTTCGATCGGCTGCCCGGAAGCGCTCTCTTGGATGCGCTCGCGCCCCTGTTTGCGGGACCAATGGGCCTGCTGCGCAGCCCGCCGGGCCGTTGGATCGGCGCCTGGCCCGAGGAGGTGCTGGATTGGAGCTGGCTTTCCGGCCCCAAGCTCTTCGTCGAGATCGCGCTCGGAGAGGGGCGGCTTGTGGCCCGGCGCGAGAAAGGACGGTTGTCGCTCGAGGCGCGCCGGCTGCCGCTGCTGCAAGGGCGGATCGACGGAAAGATGACCCTGGCCGGGCTCGGGGCGGGTGTGCGCATGGAGGCCGAGGCGGAGTTTTCCGGCCTGCGCCTTGTCCCCGCAGATCCCATGCGGGTCTTCGGGCTTCCCACAGGCACCCTGGCCGGGCGGCTCGCGCTCGCAAGCCGGGGCATTTCCCTGCGGGATCTCGCCCGCAACCTCTCAGGAGAGGTGCGCTTTGCGATCCGGGCGGGAGAGCTGCTCGGCCTCGCATGGGATCCCGATCTCGGCTTCCAGAACCGGTTCCGGGAGGGCTTGCGGTTCCGGCTCGTCGAGGGCGACCTCGCGGTCGAGCGCGGGATGGCCTCCACCGCGACGCCGCTTCGCATCGCAGCCGAGCGCGGTCCCCCGCTCGAGGCCCGGCTCCGCTTCGACGCCGTGGCCTGGATCCTCGATCTGGTGCTCGAAAGCGAGCGCCATGCGGTCCGCCTGCTCGGCCCGCCCTGGGGTCTGGTTCAGCTCCCGGCCGCACCCGCGCGCGGGCGGGATTCAGTCCTCTGGCCCTAGCATCGCCTCCGGCCGGACCTTGGCGTCGAACTCCTCGGCCGACAGTTCCCCGAGCTCCACCGCCGCCTCCTTGAGGGTCTTGCCCTCGAGGTAGGCCTTGCGGGCGATCTGCGCCGCCCGGTCGTAGCCGAGCAGGGGCACGAGGGCGGTGACCAGCATGAGACTGCGCTCCAGATGCACCCGGATCTGCTCCCGGTTCGGCTCCATCCCGGCCACACAGCGCACGGCGAAACTCCGCGCGGCATCGGCGAGCAGGCGGATGTCGCGCAGCACCAGATGGGCGATCAGGGGCTTGTAGGCGTTGAGCTGCAGATGGCCGCTCGCGCCGGCCATCGTCACCGCCGCATGATCCCCCATCACCTGCAGGCAGACCATGCTGAGCGCCTCGGCCTGGGTCGGGTTGACCTTGCCGGGCATGATGGAGCTTCCGGGCTCGTTCTCGGGCAGCTTGAGCTCGCCCAAGCCGCAGCGCGGGCCCGAGGCGAGGAGCCGAATGTCGTTGGCGATCTTGTAGAGCGCACCGGCGAGCAGGTTGAGCGCGCCGGAGAGCTCCACCATGGCCTCGTGGGCGGCGATGGCGGCGAAGAAGTTGGACGCCGGCACGAACGGCAGACCGGTGAGGGCGGCCAGCTCCGCGGCGAACAGCTGCGGAAACCGGCGATGACTGGTGAGCCCGGTTCCCACCGCCGTGCCGCCTTGGGCGAGCTCGTAGACCCGGGAGAGCGCCTCCTCGATGCGGCGGCGGGCGCCCTCCACCTGGCACAGCCAGCCCGAGATCTCCTGACCCAGGGTGAGCGGCACCGCGTCCTGGAGATGGGTGCGGCCGATCTTGACCAGCTCCCCGAAAGCGGCCCGCCGGTCGTCCAGCGCCGCCCAAAGCTCCCCGAGCGCCGGCAGCAGCTGTCCCCGGACGGCGAGCGCCGCCGCCACGTGCATGGCGGTGGGAAAGGTGTCGTTGGAGGACTGGCCGAGGTTGACGTGGTCGTTGGGGTGGACCGGCTCCTTGCGGCCCAGCCCGGCGCCCAAAAGCTCGTTGGCCCGGTTGGCGATCACCTCGTTGACGTTCATGTGGGTGTGGGTGCCCGACCCGGTCTGCCACACGGTGAGCGGGAAATGGTCGTCGAGCCGCCCTTCCCACACCTCGCGAGCGGCCCGGGCGATGGCCTCCGCCCGCCGCTCATCGAGCCGCCCGAGCCGTGCGTTGACCCGGGCGGCGGCGAGCTTGACCAGGCCCAATGCCCGCACGAGGGCGACCGGCATGCGCTCCTCGCCGATCGGAAAGTTCTGGAGGCTGCGCTGGGTCTGCGCCCCCCAGTAGCGGTCGGCCGGCACCTCCACCGGACCGAGACTGTCCTGCTCGATCCGCTTGTCCTCGGCCCCCTCACCCATGGGCACGGCACCTCCGCTTGGCCGATTGCATCCACGCGGTTCCCATCCGGCCCGCCCGCCGCTGCTCCGGGCCGAAGCCCGCCGCCTCGCCCGTCCGTAGCCGCCCCGTGCTCAGCGCTGCTTGCGGAAACGGTCCAGAGCCACGATGTCCGCCCCCTTGCGCTCCTCCCCGGACGACCGGTCAGCCTTCGAGCGGTTCGATGCGGCGTCCTCCTCGCCCTTGGCCGGGTCCGTCTTGGGCAAGGGGGTCGCGGCCGCCACCGGCGCCGGCTCGACCTGGAACTGGAGCCCGAATTCGGCGGAAGGATCGGCGAAGATCCGGATCGCGCGGAACGGCACGGTGAGCCGCTCGAGCACGTTGTTGAAGCTGAGGGTGACGCTGAAACGTTCCTCCTCCACCTCGAGATCCCAATACTGGTGTTGGAGGACGATGGTCATATCCCCGGGATAGCGCTCGCGCAGGTAATCCGGCAGCAGCACCCCGGGGTAGGAGGTGACGAAGGTGATGTAGTAGTGATGGGGTGGTCCGATTTCGCCCGCCTGGAGCTTGGCCAGCACCGAACGCACCACGCCGCGGAGCGCGTCCTCGACCAGTTTCGGATAGTTGATCCGTCCGCGCTGCATCACCGGCGCCGCTCCCCGCATTCCGGTCGCTTCTTGTGCCCGATCCGGCGCCTTAGGGGAAGAGAGGACCGCAACGGTCCGAACCCCTCCCGGCCGCGCCCGAGAGGGCGCGCATCCGCGGTCGGGGTGGGGGAGTTCTGTTGCCCGGCCTCCCCCGTGCCGCGCTTACCTAAGATGCCTTAGGCAGCAAGAGCCAACCGGTTGTCGTTGGCAGTTGTGAAGGTGGCCCGATAACGGCGGTACCATGCCGGGCGAACCCTGCCCCTTTACTGCGCGGCGTCGAACCTGTTTCGCCCCCGCAGGATGGTGGAGGCGCCGGGTACTGCCCCCGGGTCCGCCGCGCCTATTCCGGGCAGGTTTTATCGCCATAGCCGGCCACGGCCGGCATCCCTGAATATAGGGGCTTGCCTTGCAAGAGCAATGGCGCCACCAACGGCTTGCCTGCCAGAGACCAGCCGCCGGATTGCCCATGAGCCTCACCGAGGACCAGCGACGCGACATCGACCAGTTGCGCGCAACGCGCCAGCCCACCCGCCGCGCCACCGTGCCCGCGCTCGAGGACATCCTCTACGAACCCATCCCGGTGCTCGACCACGGCTTCGTGCGCGTCATCGACTACATGGGCGACGACGCCGCCGTGGTGCAGGCGGCCCGGGTCTCCTACGGCAAGGGCACCAAACGGGTGAGCTCGGACCGGGGCCTCATCAACTATCTGATGCGGAACCGGCACACCAGCCCGTTCGAAATGTGCGAGATCAAGTTCCACATCAAGCTTCCCATCTTCGTCGCGCGTCAATGGATCCGGCATCGCACCGCCAACGTCAACGAATATTCCGCGCGGTACTCGATCCTGGATCGCGAGTTCTACGTTCCGGACGAGACGTTCCTGCGCCGCCAGAAAGAGGAACGGGCGGCCGCCCCCACCCAGCTGCCCCTGCTCGCGGAGGATGCGGAGGAGGCGCTCCGCCCCACCGCGGTGGCGCCGCAGTCCACCAGCAACCGCCAGGGTCGTGAAGGCAGCCTCGCGCCGGAGGAGGCCGCCCGGGTGATCCGGGACATTCACAGCACCGCCCAGCGCTGCTTCACCGTCTACGACCGTCTGCTCGGGGACGGCAGGAGCAGCGGCGTCGCCCGGGAGCTTGCGCGGGTGGTGCTGCCCCTCAACACATACACCCAGTGGTACTGGAAGATCGACCTCCACAACCTCCTGCACTTCCTCGAGCTGCGCGCGGACCCGCATGCCCAGTACGAGATCCGCGCCTATGCCGAGGTGATCCTGGACATCGTGCGGCGCTGGGTGCCGCTCACCGCCGCCGCCTTCGAGGAGTACCGGCTCAAAGGGGCGACCCTCTCGGCCAAGGCGCTCGCCGTGGTGCGGCGGATGCTCGCCGGCGAGCAGGTCAGCCAGGAGACGAGCGGCCTCTCTCCCGGCGAGTGGCGGGAGCTGCAGGCCCGGCTGCGCGATGCCGAGGGAG
>JALSGW010000043.1 GCA_026982585.1 Alphaproteobacteria bacterium
GCCTGGCAGCCCGCGCGCTCGTGCTGGATTCACCGCGCCCGCCCGCGAACACAGCCACCCTCGCCCGCATCGAGGAGGCCCTCCACCCCGGCCTCTGCCTGATCGCGGTCGGCTGCGGCACCCTCAACGACCTCGCCAAGCTCGCCGCAGGCCGGCTGGGCCTCGCCCAGGCGGTGTTCGCCACCGCCCCCTCCATGAACGGCTGGATCACCGCCACCGCCACCCTGACCACGGACCGCCGCAAGGAGAGCCTGCCGGTGCCGCCGCCCCGGGGCGCCTTCTTCGACCTCACGCTGCTCGCCCGCGCCCCGGCACGACTGATCCGCGCCGGGCTCGGCGACGCCCTCTGCCGCGCCACCGCCGAGGTGGACGCCTTTCTCGGCCACCTGCTGCAAGAAGCGCCCTTCGCCGCCGACTGGTTCGACTTCCAGCGCGATCTCGAGACCGCCCTCATCGGCCGCGCTGGCCGGCTCGCCCTCGGCGATCGGGAGGCGGTGGAGCTGCTCGTCTGGCTGCATCTCGCGGGCGGGCTCGCCATGCTGGAGGCTGGAAGTTCCCGCCCCGCCTCCCAGGGCGAACATCTGATCGCCCACGCCATCGACCTGTTCGCGGACCCCGACCCCCATCCCTACCACGGCGAGGCGGTGGCGGTCGCCACCCTCACCGCAGCCGCACTCCAGGAGCGGCTGTTCGCCCACAAAGAGCCGCCCGCGCTGCGTCCGGCCGCGCACATCCCGGAGGGGGCCCGGGATGTGAAGGGCCTCGCCGATCCGGCCCGGGTCGCCGCCCTCGCCGCCGCCCTCAGGGAACACTGGCCCGCCCTTCGCCGTTTCTGGCGACAGCGCGGCCGCACCCTCGGCGCCTTTCGGCGCCTCTTCGAGAGCCTGGGCCTGCCCCGCACGCCCGCCGACATCGGGCTCGATCCCGGCACCTACGCGCGCCTCGTGCGCCGCGCCCCCTGGCTGCGCGACCGGTTCACCGTGCTCGACCTGGCGCTGCTCGCATCCGCCCTCGAGGACCCCCTTCCGGCCTAGGGTGCGAGCTCCTCGGCGAAATGACAGGCGACCAGGTGATCGGGGGCGAGCGCGCGCAGCTCGGGCGGCTCCTCGCGGCAGCGCGGCCTTGCGAACGGGCAGCGGGTGTGAAAGCGGCATCCGCTTGGGGGATGCGCCGGATCCGGCACCTCGCCGGCCAGCACAAGCCGCTCGCTTCGCCCCGGCTCGAGGCTGGGGATGGCCGAGAACAGGGCGCGGGTGTAGGGGTGGAGCGGGCGCTGGAACAATTCCTCGGTGGGCGCCAGCTCGACGATGCGGCCGAGGTACATCACCGCCACCCGCCGTGCGATCTGCCCCACCACCGCGAGATCGTGGGTGATGAACAGATAGGTGGTGCCGAAACTGTCCTGCAGGTCCATGAGCAGGTTGAGGATGTCGGCCTGGATGGAGACGTCCAGGGCCGAGACCGGCTCGTCCAGCACCAGGAACTCGGGGTTGCACACGAGCGCCCGGGCGATGCCGATGCGCTGGCGCTGCCCGCCCGAGAAGGCGTGGGGAAAGCGCCGCAGATACTCGACGTTGATGCGGCAGCGCTGTGCGATCTCCCGCACCCGCTCGTCCACCTCCGCACGGCTCGCGGCAAGCCCCAGCGCCTCGAGCGGCTCGGCGATGATGTCGCGCACCGTCATGCGGGGATCCAGGGAGGCGTAGGGGTCCTGGAAGACCAGCTGCATGTGGCGGCGAAAGCGGCGCAGCCGCTCGCCGGCAAGGGCGAGCACGTCCACCTCCCCCTCCTCCAGGTGGAAGCGGATGCGGCCCTCGCTGACCGGCACCGCCCTCAAAATCGCCCGCCCCAAGGTGGTCTTGCCGGAGCCGCTCTCGCCCACGAGCCCCACCGTCTCGCCCCGCTCGAGGCGGAGATCCACCCCGTCCACCGCGTGGATCTGCCCCACCCGGCGGCGGAACAGGCCGCGGCTGTGCACCGGAAAGCGGACCGCGAGCCCCTCCACCTCGACCAAAGGCGCGCTCACCGCCCGCCCTCCTCGGCGAACAGCACGCACGCCACCCGATGGCCGTCGCCCACCTCCACGACCGGCGGCAGCGCCCGGTCGCACCGTCCGGGCAGCCTGTGCGCGCAGCGGGGATGGAAGGGACAGCCGGCCGGCCGCTCGCGCGGGCTCGGGATGTCGCCCGGAACCGGCACCAGCCGCCGCCGCCCCGCCTCCGGCCGGGGCAGGGCGCGCAGCAGCGCCTGGGTGTAGGGATGCTTGGGCCGGCGCAGCACCTCCCGCGCGGGCCCCGATTCGACGATGCGCCCCAGGTACATCACCGCCACCTCATCCGCGATCTGGGCGATCACCGCCATGTCGTGGGTGATGAAGATCATCGCCATGCCGAACTCGGCCCGGAGCTCCTGCATGAGATCGAGGATCTGGGCCTGGAGGGTGACGTCGAGGGCGGTGGTGGGCTCGTCTGCGATCAACAGCTGCGGCCGGGTGATGAGGGCGAGCGCGATCATCGCCCGCTGGCGCATGCCGCCGGAGAGCTCGAAGGGATACTGGTCGAAGCGCAGCGCCGGATTGGCGATGCCGACCCGGGCCAGCATCTCCACCGCCCGCTCCCGCGCCTCCGCCCGCGACAGCCTTCCTCCCACCGCCTCCGGATGGGCAAACAGCGCCTCGCACATCTGATGGCCGATGGTGTAGACGGGCGAGAAGGCGGCCATCGGCTCCTGGAAGATGAGGGCGATCTCGCCGCCGCGCAGCCGCCTCAAGCGCCGGTCCCGCGGCGACAGCGCGGCGATCTCCATCTCCTCCCCCGAGCGCAGCCGAAAGCGCATCGACGAGCCCGGCGCGATGCGGGCACTGGCGGGCAAAAGCCGCACCAGCGCCCGGGTGCTGACGCTCTTGCCCGATCCGCTCTCCCCCACGAGCCCGAGGGTGCGCCCCGGCCGGAGATCGAACCCCACCTCCTCCACCGCCCGCACCCATCCCTCGTCGGTGCGGAAATCCACGGTGAGATCGCGCACCCGCAGAAGGGCGGCCGCTGCCGCGCTCATCGCCTAGAGACCGCATAGGGATCGGCGGCGTCCCGCAGCCCGTCGCCGAGCACGGTGAAGGCGAGCACCGCGACGATCACGAACACGGCCGGGATGAACAGCCAGGGCGCCTGCTCGATGGCGCGCACGTTCTGCGCCTCCTGCAGCAGAATGCCCCAGCTGATGGTGGGCGGCCTGAGGCCGAGGCCGATGAAGGAGAGCGCCGTCTCCGACAGCACCATGTAGGGAAAGCTGATCACCACATCGACGATGATGTAGCTCGTGAAGCTGGGCAGCAGATGGCGCCGGATCACCCAGGCGGGGCGGGCGCCGGCGAGCTCGGCGGCGAGCACATAGTCCTCCCGGCGCTGGGCGAGCAGATGGCTGCGCACCCGCCGCGCAAGCGTGGGCCAGCCCACCAGCCCCAAAACCAGGGTCATGGCGAAATACACCTGGACGTTCGACCACTCCGGCGGAAAGGCGGCGGCGAGCCCCATATAGAGCGGGATCACCGGCACCACCCGCACCACCTCGGTGAGCCTTTGGATGCCGTAGTCGATCCAGCCGCCGAAATAGCCGGCGATGCCGCCGATCACCAGGGCCAGGAACTCGGCGATCAACACCCCGAGCACCCCGATCGAGAGCGAGGTGCCGGTCGCGAACATCAGCCGCGAGAACAGATCGCGGCCGAGCTCGTCGGTGCCGAAGAGATGGATCTTCCCCTCCTCGACCCCGAAAAGCCGCACCCGCATCGGGATCAGCCCGAACAGCCGATAGGGCTCCCCCTCGACGAAAAAGCGCAGATAGCGGCGCTGGTCGCGGTCCACCCGGGCGATCTTGCGCAGGGTGACGGGATCGCGCTCGGTCTTCACCCCGTAGACGAAGGGCCGCAGCGAGAAGCCGTTCTCGTCCCAAAAGCGCGGGATCTGGGGCGGCCCGTAGACGTAGTCGCGATCCCGCGCGGTGCCCGAATAGGGGGCGATGAAGGGGGCGAAGGCGCCCATGAACGCGAGCACAAGCAACACCCAGGCGCCCACCAGCGCGCCCCGATGGCGGCGAAACCGCCACCAGATGAGCTGCCACTGGGAGGCGGTGTAATAGCGCAGCTCCTCGGCGCCGAGCCCTCCCCGCTCCTCCGCCACCTCAACCTCCCTCGAGCCGGATGCGCGGATCCAACAGGGCCAGCACGATGTCCGATACGAAGTTCATGAACACGATGACGAAGGTGAGCATGAGCAGGATCGCCCCGGCCACGTACATGTCGAGATCGAGGAAACTGCGCAAAAGCAGCTCGCCGAGCTCCGGCAGGCCCAGCACCAGGGCGACGATGGGCAGTTCCGAGAAAATCCGGTTGATATCGAAACCGATGGTGCTCACCACCGGATTGATGGCGAGCCGGGCGGGATATTTGAGGATCACCTTGGCCTCGCCGAGGCCGCGGGCGCGGGCGGCGTCCACATAGGGCTTGTGCAGCTCGTCCGACATGGTGGCCCGCACCGTCTGCAGCTGCAGCGCCGTCGCCGACCAGGCCAGCACCACCGCCGGCACGAACAGATGCGCGAGCAGGTCCCTGAACTTGGCCCAGCTCCAGGGCGCCTTCTCGAACTCCGGCGAGAACAGGCCGCCCACCGTGGTGTCGAAATAGGTCACACCGATGTAGAGCAGGATCAACGCCAGCATGAAATTGGGGATCGCCAGCCCGAGATAGCTCACCACCGTGAGGCCGTAGTCGGCGAGGGACTGGCGCCGCACCGCCGCGTAGATGCCGATCGGTATGGAGAGCAGATAGGTGAGCAGCAGGGTCGCCACCAGGAGCACGAGCGTGAGCCCCACCCGCTCGCCGATGACGTCGGTCACAGAGGTCTCGAAGGCGAAGGAGGGGCCGAAGTCGAAGCGGGTGACGATGCCCCAGATCCAGGTCAGATACCGCTCCCAGGCCGGACGGTCGAGCCCGAACTGTTTGCGGATGCTCTCGATGTCCTCCTCCGTCACGACCACGCCGGTGCCCGAGAACTTGCGAAACGCGTAGCGGTCGGCGTAGTCGCCGGGCGGCAGCTCCATGATCACGAACACCATGATCGAGACGAAGAACATCGTCACGACCATGCCGATCGCGCGCTGGAGGATGAAGCGCAACATGGCGGCGGCCGTCGTGCCTGGGCCCGGGGGGCGCGGCGGGGCTCAGGCCCCGCCGGCCCATGCGCCCGCTAGCGGGCCAGGTACCACTGCTGCGGACGGTAGGCGTAGGCCCAGTAGTAGTCGAAGCTGTTGGCGGCGAACCGCGGCACGTTCTTGAGCGTGCGGCTCTTGTAGACCGGCCCCGGCACGTTGCCGACGGTGCCGATCTTCCACAGGTTGCGCACGTGGATGTCGACGATCTCGCGGCCGATGCGGTTGCTCTCATCGGAGCCGAGCGGCAGCTGGATGAAGCGCTCGGCGAGCTCCCAGAGCCGCTTCACCTCCGCCGGCGGCTCGATGCCCTCCTTGCCGCCGCTCTGCTTCCAGGTCGCCCACAAAAAGCCGGTGCCGGGGTTGAAGTAGTAGCCGAAGGGGGGCACCAGCCTGGAGATGTCCTGCGAGATCGAGGGGCCGCTCGTGCCGTCGTTCTTCCACACGGTGAGGTCGAGCTCGTTGTTGTTGGCGGCCGCCCGGTACTCGTCCGAGGTCACCTCCTTGAGGTCCACCCGCACGCCCACCGCACCCCAATAGTCGCGGATGAGCTCGTGCAGGCGCACCGGCGCACCCTGGTTGGCGTAGACGATGCGCACGATGAGCGGCTTGCCGTCGGGCCGCTCCCGCACCCCGTCGCCGTCGGTATCCCGGAGCCCCATCTCATCGAGCAGCGCCCGCGCCCGCTCGGGATCGTACTCGGTGCGGTAGCGCTTCTGCTCCTCGGTGACGAAGGCGACGGTGAGCGGCTCGGCCGGCGTCG
>JALSGW010000044.1 GCA_026982585.1 Alphaproteobacteria bacterium
GCCGGGCCTCGGCGCCGAGCGGCTTGCCCTCGGGATCGCGGTCCACCGCCAGGGTGCACAGCAGCCGCTGCAGCCGCTCCGCCAGCGCGAAGGTGGGATGGGCGGTGAACACGAACCCGAAGTAGAGCCGCGACAGCCGTTCCTGGGCGGTCTTCGGATCGGCGTCGCCGAGCAGGCCGTCGAGCAGTGCTGCAAGGCGCTCCCCGTTCGCCTCGGGATCGAGCTCGCCCAGATAGGAGGCCAGATTGCGGGCGCGCGCCTGGAACGCCTGGACGGTGAGCTCCTGCACCAGCGCCTCGATCTCCGACAGACCCCGCCGGCCGTCGCGCAGATCGCGGAACAGGGCCCATGCGGTGAGCTGCACCGGGCTCGTGAAGGGATGGTCGTCGGTCTCGCGCCGATGTCGATTCAAAAGCTCCAAGAGCGCTTCGCCGAGTGCGGGCGCGTCGGCCGCAGCTGGGCTCGGCGGTTGCGGTGGGGAGCGGCGGGCGTCCATGGCCAGGCAGGGTGCGCGCGGGCGGTGGGTTGGCCGCCGGCCGGTCAGCCGAGGGCGATCCGCACCCCCAGCCTTCCGGCCAGGTCCTGGATGAACTGCCAGGCGATGCGGCCCGAGCGGCCGCCCCGCTCGCGGGCCCAGGCCAGCGCCTGGTCGCGCAGCGGCTCGCGGTCGATGGCGAGCCCGAAATGATCGGCGTAGCGCTCCACCATGGCCAGATAATCCTCTTGGCTGCAGGGATGGAAGCCGAGCGAAAGGCCGAAGCGGTCGGAGAGCGAGATCTTCTCCTCCACCACCTCGCCGGGGTGGAGGGCGGTGCGCTGTTCCTGTTCGATCGCCTCCCGGGGCAAAAGATGTCGGCGGTTGGAGGTGGCGTAGATGAGCACATTCTCGGGCCGGCCCTCGAGACCCCCCTCGAGCAGGGCCTTGAGCGAACGGTAGTCCGTGCCGCGGGAATCGAAGCTGAGGTCGTCGCAGAACAAGAGGCAGCGCCGGTCGGTCCGGGCCAGGGCGTGGAGCAGGGGGCCGAGATGGCCGAGATCGTCCCGGTGGATCTCGATCAGCACCAGCGCACCGGGCCGCTCCGCCAGCACCTGGCCGTGGACCGCCTTGACGAGGCTGCTCTTGCCCATGCCGCGGGCACCCCAAAGGAGTGCGTTGTTGGCCGGCAGACCTTGGGCGAAGCGGCGGGTGTTGGCGAGCAGGATCTCGGCCTGTCGGGAGATCCCGTGGAGCAGGTGCAGCGGCAGGCGGCTTATCCGCGACACGGGACGCAGCCCGCCCGCTCCGGGCTCGAAGACGAAGGCATCCGCCCCCTCGAGCGCGATCCGCTCGAGCGGGGGCGGAAAGGCGCGCTCGAGCGCGGCCGCGATGCGGGCAAGCGCGTGCGCGAGTTCGCTCGATGCCATGGCCCGATCCCGCGCCGGTTCCGCTCCTCCCTTCTGCGCTTGGGCCGGTTTGTCAACGGCGGCCGTTAACGAAGAGGCAACCCCGATCCCATAGGCTCGGCCCGGGGACGGGAGCGAGCCCATGGCGGGGACGTCGGTCGGGTCCGTGATGGCCGTCTCGGGTGCCGAGGTCACCTTTGCGCTGACCGCCCGGGGCGGCGAGGAGGCGCGTCTCGGCATCGGGGCCTTGGTGTGCATCGAGGTGCCGGGCGAGGCGACGCTGGCCGGGGTCGTGCACACCCTGCGCGGCGGACGGCGCGGGGAGGACATGTTCGTCGGCCAGCTGCAGCTGCTCGGGCGCTTCGCCGAGAGCGGTGCGGGGCTTCGCTTTCGCCGCGGGGTGGAGCATTTTCCCACCCTCGGCGATACGGTGCGGCTCGCGCATCCCGAGGAGGAGCGGGCGGTATTCCGGCCCGATGGCGGGCTTGCGGTGGAGGTGGGCGCGATCAAGGGGCGGCCGCAGCTTCCCGCCTGCCTTGTGGTGGATTCCCTGCTCGGCAAGCATTTCGCCGTGCTGGGCAGCACCGGATGCGGCAAGTCGAGCGCCGTCGCGGTGCTGCTCGATTCCATCGTGGCCGCCTGCCCGCACGCCTCCATCCTCCTCATCGATCCCCACGACGAATATCCGAGCGCCTTCGGCGAGCGGGCGCTGGCCCTGGACGTGTCCCAAATCGAGCTGCCTTACTGGATGCTGACCCTGGACGAGCTGGCGGCGGTGCTGGCGCCCGGGGGCGACGCGCGCAGCTACGCCGAGCGGGCGATCCTCAAACAGGCGGTGTTGGAGGCGCGCCGGGCCAGCACCAGCGACCCCGAACTGGCCCTCGGGCTCACGGTCGACACCCCGGTACCCTATCGCCTGTCGCTGCTCGAGCGCCTGCTCGAGGAGGCCATGGGCTCCCTGGACAAGCCGGAGGGGACCGCACCCTACCGTCACCTCCTCGCCCGGCTCGCCGCGGTGCGCAACGATCCCCGCTTCCGCTTCCTGTTCTCCGGCATGGCGGTGCGCGACAATCTCGCCGCTCTGCTGGGACGCCTGTTGCGCCTGCCCGACGAGGGGCGTCCCATCACCGTGCTCGACATCTCCGGTGTGGCCTCCGAGGTGGTGGATGTGGTGGTGTCGGTGCTGTGCCGCATCGTCTTCGAATACGGTCTGTGGAGCGAGCGGGAGCATCGGCGGCCGGTGCTGTTGGTGTGCGAGGAGGCGCACCGTTATGTGCCCGACGATCCGCGCCTGGGCTTCGAGCCGTCGCGGCGCGCCATCGACCGGCTGGCCAAGGAGGGGCGCAAATACGGCGTCGCGCTGGGGCTCGTGAGCCAAAGGCCGGCGGAGCTCTCCACCTCCGCCATCTCCCAGTGCGGCACCATCATCGCCATGCGCATGAGCAACGAACGCGACCAGCGTTTCGTGGAGCGGGCGTTCCCCGACGGTTCGGAATGGATGCTGCGCATGCTGCCGGCGCTCGGCACCGGGGAGGCGCTGGTGGTGGGCCAGGGTGCGCCGGTGCCGATGGCGGTCCGCTTCCGCCATCTGCCCCCGGACAAGCGGCCGGCGAGCGCCACCCCGCCCTTCTCGCGCCTGTGGCAGGAGCCGCTTTTGGATCCCGGATGGCTCGCGCGCACCGTGGACCGCTGGCGCAGACAGCGGCGCTGACCGCCACGGCGGCGGCCGGCCGGCGCCTTGAGGGGGGAAGCGCTTTCGCCTAAACCCAGCCGCGGTGCGATCGCGGCTTGGATGCGGATCCCGGCATGCTCGATAAGACCTATCGCCCGTCGGAGGTGGAGGAGCGGATCTACCGCCTCTGGGAGGAGGGCGGCTGGTTTCGACCCCGCCCGCGGGAGGGGAGCACGCCCTATTGCATCATGATGCCGCCGCCCAACGTCACGGGCAGCCTGCACATGGGCCACGCCCTCACCTTCACCATCCAGGACACCCTCATTCGCTACCACCGCATGCGGGGCCGCGAGGTGCTGTGGCAGCCGGGCACCGATCACGCCGGCATCGCCACCCAGCTGATGGTGGAGCGCAAGCTCGCCCGGGAGGGCCGCGACCGGCGCAGCCTCGGCCGGGAGGCGTTCCTCGCCGAGGTGTGGCGGTGGAAGGAGGAATCGGGCGGCCAGATCGCGAGGCAGCTGCGCCGCCTCGGCGCATCCGCCGACTGGTCGCGGGAGCGGTTCACCCTCGATCCCGGCCTCTCCCGCGCCGTCATCACCGCCTTCGTGCGCCTCTACAAGGACGGGCTCATCTACCGCGACAAGCGGCTCGTCAACTGGGACTGCGCCCTCAAGACCGCCCTCTCCGACCTCGAGGTGCAGATGGTGGAGGTGCGGGGCCAGCTCTGGTACATCCGCTATCCGGTGGAGGGCGAGCAGGGCCGCCATGTGGTGGTGGCCACCACCCGTCCCGAGACCATGCTGGGCGACACCGCGGTCGCCGTCCATCCCGAGGACGAGCGCTACCGGGATCTCGTCGGGCGCCATCTGATCCTGCCGCTGGTGGGGCGGAGGCTGCCGGTGGTGGCGGACACGGCGGTGGATCCCGCCTTCGGCACCGGTGCGGTCAAGGTCACCCCGGCCCACGACTTCGCCGACTTCGAGATCGGCCGTCGCCACGGCCTGCCGATGGTGCCGGTGCTCGACGAGGAGGGGCGGCTCAACGACAACGCCCCCGAGGCCTATCGCGGTCTCGACCGCTTCGAAGCGCGCCGCCGGATCGTGGAGGATCTCACGCGGCTCGGTCTGATCGAGCGCAGCGAACCCCATCTCCACCACGTCCCCCACGGGGATCGCTCCCAGACCCCGCTCGAGCCCTTCCTCACCGACCAGTGGTATGTGCGCGCCGAGGTGCTGGCGAAGCCGGCGATCGCCGCCGTGGAGGAGGGACGCACCCGCTTCGTGCCGTCGCATTGGGCCAACACCTATTTCGAGTGGATGCGCAACATCCAGCCCTGGTGCATCTCCCGGCAGTTGTGGTGGGGGCATCGCATCCCGGCCTGGTACGGTCCCGACGGCACGGTGTTCGTGGAGGAGAGCGAGGAGGCGGCGCTAGAGGCGGCGCGGGCGCACTACGGCGAGGAGGTGGCGCTCGAGCAGGATCCGGACGTGCTGGATACCTGGTTCTCCTCGGCGCTTTGGCCCTTCTCGACCCTGGGCTGGCCGGACGAGACCCCGGAGCTGCGGCGCTATTATCCCACCGACGTGCTGGTGACCGGCTTTGATATCATCTTCTTCTGGGTGGCCCGCATGATGATGATGGGCCTTTACCTGATGAAGGACGTGCCCTTCCGGGAGGTCTACATCCACGGCCTGATCCGCGACGAGCGGGGCCAGAAGATGTCCAAGACCAAGGGCAACGTCATCGATCCCCTGGAGCTCATCGACGCCTACGGCGCCGACGCGCTCCGCTACGCGATTCTCGCCAGCACCGCCCAGGGCCGCGACATCCGCTTCGGCCGCGGGCGCGTCGAGGGCTACCGCAACTTCGTCACCAAACTGTGGAACGCCGCCCGTTTCCTCGACCTCCACGGGGTGCGGGAGGTGCGGGAGACGGATCCGCAGCCGGTCCGCGAGATCCTCAACCGCTGGATCGTCGGCGAGACCGTCCGCACCACCGCCCAGGTGCGGCGGGCGCTCGAATCCTACCGGTTCAACGAGGCCGCCCAGAGTCTCTACCGCTTCGTGTGGGACTTTTTCTGCGACTGGTGGGTGGAGCTGGCCAAGCCCCATCTCGCCGAGTCGGGATCTAAGCGGCGGCAGGAGACGCTTCGGGTGGGGAGCTGGGTGCTGGAGCAGGTGCTGCACCTGTTGCATCCCATGGCGCCCTTCGTGAGCGAGGAGCTGTGGCAGCGGCTCTACGGCGGCCGCGGCGGACCGCTCATCGCCCGGCCGTGGCCCGATCCTCCCGAGGCGTGGGTGGATGCGGAGGCGGACCGGGAGATGGGCTGGCTGATCCGGACCATCCAGGCGCTGCGCGCGGCCCGCACCGAGCTCAACGTGCCGCCCCGGGCATGGCTGCCGCTTCGCCACAGCGGCGCCCACCCCGACACCCTGGCCCGGTTGCGCCGCCACGAAGAGGCGATCCGAAGGCTCGCCCGCATCGACCGCATCGAGGAGGATCCCGAGCCGCCGCGCCCGGGCTCGCTGGTGGTGGTGGTGGACGAGGTCACCTACAGCCTGCCGGTGGGCGAGGTGGTGGATCTGGAACGGGAGCGGGCGCGGCTGTTGAAGGAGCTCGACAGGGTGGAGAGCGAGCTCAGGCGCCTGGAAGCGCGTCTCGCGAACCCGGACTTCCTCGAACGGGCCCCCGCCGAGGTGGTGGAGCTGCAGCGGGAGCGGCGGGAGGAGACGGCGCGACGGCGCGAACGGCTGGCGCGCGCCCTGCAGGCCATCGGTTAGGAGGTGGCCCGCGCGGCGCCCACGGAACGGCGGGAGGGAGAGCGTTGAGCGGACAGGGGACGCATGCGGCTGCCGAGCGGCCGTTGCACCTGGTGGAGACGGCGCGCTTCCCCGCCT
>JALSGW010000045.1 GCA_026982585.1 Alphaproteobacteria bacterium
TCCGCCGCCCACACGTCTCCACACACACACCATGTCCAAGGAACGAAGGCTCGCCGCTCCGGGCGAGGCGAGCCACACATCTAGCCTCGCAGCGCCCGCTCTTCAAGAGGGGGGTGTTCCTAGTCCGCACCCGCCCGGCTCACAGCCGCACCGGCGGCCCGGAAAACCGCACTTCCAAGGCGTCCACGAGCTCCCAGGCGAGCGCCGCCACAAGTCCGCGCAACAGGCCCGCGCGGGGCGGATTGATCCACCGCAGCCGCACCCTGGGGCCGAACCGCTCCTCGAGCACCTCCTCGAGCTGGCCGAGGCCGTCCGCAAGCCCCAGCGCCACCGCCCGCTCGCCGCTCCACAGCCGACCGCTCAACAGCTCCGCATCCTCCACCCGCAGGCGGCTTCCCCGCCGCTGTTTGATCCAGCCGGCGAAGCGGGCGTGCAGTTCGCGCTGCAGCTCCTCCAGCACCGCCACATGTTCGGGACGTTCGGGCTGAAACGGATCCAGGAAGTCCTTGAGCGGCCCGCGGGCGTGCATCCGCCGTTCCACCCCGAGGCGGCGGATGGCCTCGTGCAATCCGAAGCCCGCGCTCATCACCCCGATGCTGCCGACAAGCGAGCTGGCATCGACCCAGATCTCGTCCGCCGCGGCGGCGATCCAATACCCGCCTGATGCGGCCACGTCCTCCACGAAGGCCAAAACCGGCCGCCCGGACTTCCGGGCCAGGCGGCGGATGCGGCCGGCGATCAGGGAGGCCTGGACCGGCGCGCCGCCGGGGCTGTCGATGACGAGGGCCACCGCCGCGGCCCGGCGCATCCGGAAGGCGGCATCGATGGAGCGGCCGAGCGCCGCCGCACTCCCTCCGCCGCGCCGCCGGGGCCAGCCGCCCAGCACCCCCTGGATCCGCACCACCGCCACCACGGGCCGCCGAAAGCTCCGGATCATCAGCGCCGCTCCACGAGCTCGAGCGCCCCGCCCCGGCGCAACACCGCCTCGGCCTCGGCGGTGAACCGCCCGTCCCGTCCGTGCAGCACGAGACCGCGCAGCAGCCGGCTCTCGCCGCGCCCGCCCTTGCGCGCCGCCACCACCACCCGCTGCGCCCTCCACGCCTCCTCGGTGGGCCACAGCGGCAGGATGCGCACATCCCCGCATCTCGCCTCGAGGGCGGCGCACAGTTCCGCCAGTCTTCCGGCCCGATGCACCACCACCAGCCAGCCCCGCGGCTTCAGGCGGCGCAAGCACAGCTCCAGCCACCGCACAAGGGGCAGGCTCTCCCGGGTGGCGGCATCCCGCCACTTGGAAGCGGTGCCGGCCTCCCGTGGATGGTAGGGCGGATTGGTCATCACCAGATCGAAGACGGCGTTGCGCAGTTCGTCTGGCAGGGCGGCGAGGTCGGCGGTGTGGACCACCATGCGTGAGGTCATGCCGTTGACCTCGGCGTTGTGGCGGGCGAGGGCGGCGAGCTCCGGATCCCGCTCCACCCCGACCACCCGGCATCCGGGCACCCGCCAGGCGAGGCAGAGCGCCGCGGCCCCCACGCCGCAGCCCACGTCCAGCACCCGATCGCCCGCGCGGGCCGGCACCGCGGCGGCCAGCAGCACCGGGTCGATCGCCACCCGGTAGCCGCGCCGGGGTTGGCGGAGGATGAGGCGACCGTCGAGCAGCCGGTCGTCGCTGGCGGCGCTGTCAACCGGGCTCGCCACCCCCGTCCCCTTGCGAGCCGTCGAGAGCATGCCGGGCTTGATCGAGCAGCCAGCGGGCGTAGGAGGCGCGGTCCTCCGGCACCATCAGCCGCCGCGGCAACACGCCCAGACTGCCTTCCACCGCGCTCATCGCGGCATCGAAGACCAGGGTGGGGATCGCCGCCTCCTCCAGCACCGCCCGTGCCCAGGAGAGCTGGACCGGATCGTTGGTGCGCAGCACTTCCACCAGTGCCATCCCACCTCCCGGTGCCGACGGCATTTGCCACCCGACGGCCGTACGTGCTAGCAGTCGGCGGGCGGGAAGGAAAGGCACAAGCCCGACACGGGGAGTGCGTCTTGGGTTGGACGGCCATGGGGCCGCTTGCGGGGCGGTCGGTGGAGGACGCGTTCGAGGTGGCGCGCAGCTTGGTGCGCCCGGATCTCGCGCGCGTCGACGGCATCATCCTCGCCAAGCTCGAAAGCCGTGTGCCGCTCATCCCGGAGCTCGCCCGCCACCTCATCGCCGCCGGCGGCAAGCGGATCCGGCCGCTGCTCACGCTGCTCGCGGCGCGCCTGTGCGGCTACGAGGGGGAGCGTCATCTCGGCCTCGCCGCCTGTGTGGAGTTCATCCACACCGCAACTCTCCTCCACGACGATGTGGTGGACGAATCCGACCGCCGGCGGGGAACCCCCTCGGCCAATGCGCTTTGGGGCAACAAGGCGCCGGTGCTGGTGGGGGATTTTTTGTTCTCGCGCGCGTTCGAGCTCATGGTGGAGGACGGCGATCTGCGGGTGCTGCGGATCCTGGCGCGGGCCTCGGCGGTGATCGCCGAGGGGGAGGTGGCGCAGCTCGCCACCGCCCACGATCTCACCGTCCACGAATCCGACTATCTTCGGGTGATCGAGGCCAAGACGGCGGCGCTGTTCGAAGCCGCCTGTCGGATCGGTGCGGTGGTGGCGGACGCACCGCTCGAGGACGCGCTCGCCCGTTACGGGCGCAACCTCGGTATCGCCTTCCAGCTGGTGGACGACGCGCTCGACTACGGCGCCGACGAGGCGCTGTTGGGCAAGGCGCTCGGGGACGATTTTCGCGACGGCAAGGTGACGCTTCCGGTGTTGCTGGCGGCCCGCGAGGGGAGCGAGGAGGAGCGGGCCTTCTGGCGACGCACCCTGGAGGAGGGCATCCAGGCGCCCGAGGATCTCCGCCGCGCCCGCGCGCTTCTCGAGCGCCACGGCAGCGTGGCGGAGACCTTGCGCCGGGCCGAGGCCTACGGGCACGAGGCGCGCCAGGCTCTCCTCGAAGCCCCGCCGTCGCCCTTCCGGGACGCCCTGCTCGGCCTTGTCGATTTCTGCATCCGGCGCGGTTATTGAACCTACATCACGGCTCCGAGCTGCCAGGGCACGAACTCGCACTCTCCGATACCGAGCCGTTCGCTGCAACTGGGCTCGCCCGAGGCGAGGGCGATCAGGCGGCGGTAGATGCGCCGGCCAAGCGTCTCGAGATCCTCCTCGCCGTCGAGCAGGGTGCCGCAGTTGATGTCCATGTCGTCTGGCATCCTGCGGCACAGGCCGCTGTGGCTCGCGAGCTTGAGCGAGGGCACCGGCTTGAAGCCGAAACAGGAGCCGCGGCCGGTGGTGAAGGCGATGAGGTTGGCGCCGCTCGCCACCTGGCCGGTGACCGAACAGGGATCGTAACCGGGGCTGTCCATGAACAGCAGCCCGCGGGTCCGCGCCGGCTCGGCGTAGAGCAGCACGTCGGCAAGCGGCGCCCGTCCGCCCTTGGCCACCGCGCCGAGGGACTTCTCGAGGATGGTGGTAAGCCCGCCGGCCTTGTTGCCGGGCGTGGGGTTGTTGTCCATGCTGCCGCCGTGGCGCGCCACATAGGCCTCCCACCAGCGGATGCGCTCCAGCAGTTTCGCGGCCACCTCCTCGGAGACGGCCCGTTCCAGGAGCAGGTGTTCGGCGCCGTAGATCTCCGGCGTCTCCGCCAGGATGGCGGTGCCGCCCTGGGCGATCAGGAGATCGGACGCGTAGCCGAGGGCCGGGTTGGCGGTGATGCCGGAGTAGCCGTCGGAACCCCCGCACTGCAGGGCGAGCACCAGCTCGCTTGCCGCCACCTCCACCCGCCGCGCCCGCCCCGCCTCGGCGATCATGTCGCGCAGGATGGCGATCCCGCGCTCCACGGTCCTGCGGGTGCCGCCGCACTCCTGGAGGGTGAGGGTCTGCAGCCCCGGGCCCGGTTCGATGCCCTGCGCTTCGAGGAGAAAGCGGATCTGGTTGGTCTCGCAGCCCAGTCCCACCAGCAGCACGCCGGCGAAATTGGGATGACGGAGGAAACCCAGGAGGGTCCGCTGCAGGCAGGCGAAGCCCTCGCCGTCGAGCGCCATGCCGCAGCCGGTGCCGTGGGTGATGGCGACGATCCCATCCACGCTGGGATGATCGCGGAGGAGCTCCTCGGGGAAGCGCTCGCGGATCAGACGGCACGCGCTTGCGGCGCAGTTGACGGTGGCGATCACCCCGAGATGGTTGCGGGTGCCGACCCGTCCGTCCTCCCGCACGAAACCCAGAAAATGCCGCGGCAGATCGGGAGGCGGCTGCGGAAGCACCGCGCGAGACCGGCCGGTGCCGGCGGTCTGCCGGCGCACGTCGCCGAACCCGAGGTTGTGGTCGTGGACGTGCTCGCCCGCGCGGATGGCCCGCCGCGCGAAGCCGATGATCTGCCCGTACTTGTGGACCGGCTGCCCGGCCACGAGCGGCCGCAGCGCCACCTTGTGGGCCGCGGGGATGTCGGTCCGGGTGTGGATGCCCGTCCCGTCCACCGGCGTTCCTGCGGGAATCCGCTGGCGGGCGATCGCCACATCGTCGTCCGGATGGAGACGGATCAGGAGATGGTGCAGTGCCGTCACGGCGCCCCCCGGTGACGGTTGGGTGATGACGTACACTGTTCCTGCCACGGCATCCCGGCCGGGACAACGGGTGTGGTTGCGCCGCCTCCTGGGCGGGACTAGATGGGGCCTGTGCTGAGGAACGGTTGGGCAGGGAGCGGGCGCCATGACCGCCTGTATCGTCGGCTGGCATCATCTTCCCTTCGGCAAACACGAGGGGCGCGATGTCGAGGAATTGATCGTGGAGGCGGCGGCCGGAGCGCTCCGCGATGCCGGCGTGGCCCCGGAGGATATCGACGAGATCTGGCTCGGACATTTCAACGGCGGTTTCTGCGAACAGGAGTTCCCGAGTTCGCTGGTGCTCGGGGTCGACGAGCGGTTGCGCTTCAAGCCCGCCACTCGGGTCGAGAACGCCTGCGCCACCGGATCGGCGGCGGTGTTCGGCGGGCTCAAATCGATCCGCGGGCGCACCGCGCGGCTGGTGCTGGTGGTGGGCGTGGAACGCATGACCCACCTGCCCGGCGACCAGATCGCCGCCATCCTGCGCAAGGCGGCCTACCTCAAGGAGGAGGGCGACATCGAGGGCGGCTTCGTGGGCGTCTTCGCCCGCATCGCCCGCGCCTATTTCCAGCGCTACGGCGACCAGAGCGAGGCGCTCGCCCGCATCGCCGCCAAGAACCACAGAAACGGCTGCGACAATCCCTGGGCGCAGATGCGCAAGGAGCTGTCGGTGGCCTTCTGCCGCGAGCCTTCGGACAAGAACCCGATGGTGGTGCCGCCGCTCAAGCGCACCGACTGCTCGCTGGTCTCGGACGGGGCGGCGGCGTTGGTGCTGGCGGACGTGGAGACCGCGCTCGCGCTCGAGAAGGCGGTGGTGTTTCGGGCCGCGGTCCAGGTCAACGACCATCTGCCCATGAGCCGGCGTGATGTGGTGGCCTTCGAGGGATGCGCCGAGGCATGGCGGCGGGCGCTTTCGCAGGCGCAAGTCGCTCTCGAGGATCTCGATGTGGTGGAAACCCACGACTGTTTCACCATCGCCGAGCTCATCGAGTACGAGGCCATGGGGCTGACCCCGCGAGGCGAGGGCGCGCGCGCCATCCTCGAAGGCTGGACCGAACGGGACGGCAAGCTGCCGGTCAACCCGTCCGGCGGTCTCAAGGCCAAGGGGCATCCGATCGGCGCCACCGGGGTCTCGATGCACGTGCTGGTGGCGATGCAGGTGCGCGGTGAGGCGGGAGCGATGCAGGTGAAGGACGCCGAGCTCGGCGGCCTCTACAATATGGGCGGGGCGTGTGTGGCCTCCTATGTGAGCATCCTCGAGGCCTTGCGCTGACCTCCGCCACCGCAGGCCGGGCTTCGCACCACATATCCGCCCCC
>JALSGW010000046.1 GCA_026982585.1 Alphaproteobacteria bacterium
GCACCGCAAGCGGACAGGCCGAAAGCTCCCGGAGCCGTTCGAGCCGCGGATCGGGAACGGGGATGCGGCCGATGTTGGGGTCGATGGTGCAGAAGGGATAGTTCGCCACCTCCGCCTGGGCGCTGGCGGTGAGGGCGTTGAAGAGGGTGGACTTGCCCACATTGGGCAATCCGACGATGCCGCAGGTGAATCCCATGACAATGGTAGGACGTAAGCCGCGTTCAGACCGGCCGCGGGCGCAGGCGGCCGCACCTCATATGGGATCCCGCTTTGGGCTTCCGACCCCGCGCCGCTCCTGCGCCTCCGGGCGGATGCGGGCGAGATGGTTCGTAAAACGGCTTTCCTCCCCCGCAAGCAGCCACGGCAGCGCCTCCGCGATGGCGGCGAGGAGCGGATCCAGCCAACGCCGTTCCTCCAGGGTGAAGTGGCCCAGCACATGGCCCACCACGCGTTCCTTCTGCCCGGGATGGCCGATGCCGATGCGCACCCGGAGGAACTCCCGGCTGCCCAGATGCGCGGCCACGCTCTCGAGCCCCCGGTGCCCGGCGAGCCCGCCGCCGCGCTTGACCCTGACCCGGCCGGGGGCGAGATCGAGCTCGTCGTGGAACACCAAAAGCCGCTCGAGCGGGATCTTGTAGAACCGCACGGCGGCCGCCACGGCGCGGCCGGATTCGTTCATGTAGGTCTCGGGAAGCAACAGCAGGCAAGCCGCACCTCCCACCTCGCCCCGCGCGCAGAGGGAGGAGAAACGCCGGCGCCAGCCGTCGATCCCGAACCGGCGGGCGATCGCTTCCACCGCCATGCGACCGACGTTGTGGCGCTGGCCGGCGTGCTCGGGTCCCGGATTGCCCAGGCCCACAAGAAGCCACATGGAGACCACGGGGCCGGAGGGCGAACGGGCTCAGCCCTCCCCCTCGCCCTCCTCCTCGCCCTCGCCCGCCTCGCCCTCGACCGCCACGGTGGGCGCGGCGATGGTGCAGATGGTGAAGTCGCGGTCGCGGATGGTGGGCACCACCCCCTCCGGCAGTTGCACCTGGCTGATGTGGACCGAATCGCCGATGTCCACCCCTCGCAGGTCCACCACCAGCTGTTCCGGGATGGCGTCCACCGGACACTCCAGCTCCACCTGCCGGCGCACCACGTTGAGCACGCCGCCGCGCTTGAGGCCGACGCATTCCTCCTCGTGGACGAACACCACCGGCACCTCCACCTCGACCCGCGCGCCCGCCTCGGCCCTGAGGAAGTCGATGTGCAACGGCCGGTCGGTGACCGGATGGAGCTGGATCTCGCGGGGGATGACCCGGATGCGCCGCTCCTCGTCGACGAGCTCCAGCACGCTGCTGAGGAAGCGGGGGTTGCGGGCCAATAGGCGCTGGAGCTCGCTGTAGCCGACCGCGATCATCTCGGGCGGCTCCTTGCCGCCGTAGACGATGCCCGGGATCTTGCCCTGGCGGCGCAGCGCCCGGGCCGCTCCGGTGCCGGCGGCGGTCCGGCGCTCGAAACGGATGGTGGTGATCTCGGCCATATCTCTCTCCTCGCACGCAAGACGCGGGCGGCGCGCGACCGCGCCCCCAGCCGGACCGGCTCAGTCGAACAGACTCGAGACCGAGGTCTCGGCGGAGATGCGGCGGATCGCCTCGCCCATCAAGGGCGCCACCGACACCAGGTGGATTTTGTCGGTCACCCGCACCGCCTCGCTCGGCTGGATGCTGTCGGTGATCACCAGCTCCTCGAGCGAGCTCGCGGCGATGCGGGTGGCGGCTCCGGCCGAGAGCACCCCGTGGCAGACATAGGCGTGCACCGAGGACGCCCCCGCCTCGAGCAGCGCCTCCGCCGCATTCACCAGGGTGCCGCCGGAATCCACGATGTCGTCGACGATCACGCAGCGCTTCCCGCGCACGTCGCCCACCACATGCATCACCTCCGACACCCCGGCCCGCTCGCGCCGCTTGTCGATGATGGCAAGCCCCACTTCCAGGCGCTTGGCGATGCCCCGGGCGCGCCCGACCCCGCCCACGTCGGGCGAGACGATCACCAGCTCCTCGGTGCCGACCCGCTCGCGGATCGCCGGCACCATGAGCGGGGTCATGTACAGATTGTCCACCGGGATGTCGAAGAAGCCCTGGATCTGCCCGGCGTGGAGCTCGAGCGTGAGCACCCGGCTGGCGCCGGCCACGGTGATGAGGTTGGCCACCAGCTTGGCGGAAATGGGGGTGCGGGGGCTCGTCTTGCGGTCCTGACGGGCATAGCCGAAATAGGGGATGACGGCGGTGATCCGGCGCGCCGAGGCGCGTTTGAGCGCGTCGATGATGACGAGCAGCTCCATGAGATTGTCGTTGGCGGGATAGGAGGTGCTCTGGATCACGAACACGTCCTCGCCGCGCACGTTCTCGTGGATCTCCACGAACACCTCCATGTCCGCGAAGCGGTGCACGGTGGCCCGTGTCAGCTCCACGCGCAGAAAAGCCCCGATCGCCTCGGCGAGCGGGCGATTGCTGTTGCCGGCCAGAAGTTTCATGGAACGGGGTCCGCTTTGAGGACGGCCAGCCCTGCCGGCGCGCTTCTACCAGCCCGCAGGCGATCCGTAAAGCAGCCGTCCGAGCCACAGATCGGGCCGGCGCATGCGGGAGCGCACCAAGGAATGGGCGGCGTCGGGCCGAGGTCGCGGCTCGGGGCGGGCGGGATCTGGCGCGCATCCCATGGGATGACG
>JALSGW010000047.1 GCA_026982585.1 Alphaproteobacteria bacterium
ACGTCGTGCGCCGGCTCCTTGCCGACCAGGGTTTGTGGATGTTAGTTTTGACGGCCCGGGCCTTCTGGAAAGGATGTGGCGTGAGCCGTTGGGAGGAAGCTGGTCTGTCGCCCCGGGTGCGGGCGAAGCTCGTGGTGCTGGCCGCGATGCGCGACGCGCGTCGGGGCATGCGGTGGAACATGGCCGATCTCGAACGGGCGATGGCACAGGCCATCGCCGCCCACGGCCGCGACGCCGGCCGATCGGTGCTGGCGGCGCTGGACAAACGTCTGAGACGGTTGTTCCGCAGCGCCCGGGAGGGCGCCTGTCGGGCCTGCCTGCTGCGCTCGCGGCGCTGGCTGCGGCAGGAGCGCAACGCGATCGGGGAAGACAGCCTTGCGCCTCACGAACCGGGTGTGCGGTCGATGGTGGGATCCGCCCCCGACCCGGTGGCCGAGGGCTGAGGCCCGCAGCGGGCGCGCAGCAGTTCGGCGAGGGTGGTGATGGCCACCCTGGGCTCGCGCTGCAGCCGGGCCTCGAAGCCGGCGCGGTCAATCTCCGCCATCTCCACCCGCAGAAGCGGCCGGTTGGCGCTCTGCGGCACCGGGATCCAGAGCTGGCGCATATAGCGGGGAGCCGGCCTGGCGCGGCGCAGGGTCGCCACACATTCGGCGAACGCCACCTCGCCGCGCTCGAGACCGGCCTGCCGCAACAGCTGCAGGGTCTCGCCCACCTCCTCGCCGAGCAGCTGCTCGGGCGCGCTTACCTCCGGTCTCGCCGCCGCCACATCGCGAAGCGGCTCCGACACCGCGAGCAGGTGCAGCTCGCAGTCCACCAGGGCCTGGGGCATGGGCGAGCGCCGCACCACCTCCTCGAGCAGCCGGCGCCGGCTGCCCGAGAGGGTCTCCACGATCTCCTGGATGCGCCGGCGGCTGCCCGGATCCGGAACCTGCTTGCCCGCCTCCCAGCGCGAGAGGGTGGGCTGACTGACCCCCAGCAGCTTGGCAGCCTCGTCCTGGGTGAGCTGCTGGCTCCTGCGGAAGGTCCTAATATACGTGGCCCAGCTCGCCATCGTCACCTGTCGTCGGACTCCATCATGGCACGCCCTGCGATCGGTGATCGCGGCGGCGCCGTGGTGCATATGGTCTGTCACGACCTGGGGCGGTAGCGCCCGCATCCGAACGGGCGTGGACATCGGGCCGGCGCCGCATGCGGCATCCTTTCCCGATCGTCTCCGACAGCAGCCGAACCCAGGACGGCGGTCCAACACCGTTCCTGAATTCCCTTCGGAGCCGCGACTCCGAACTCCCCCCTTCCCCACCTCTTGGCAGAAATCCCCGACTTCGGCAACCGGCTCGGTGTTGCAATCAAAAAAATTTGCCGAGGACAGGAGATCATGCGTATAAATCCGCATAAATGCGAGCAGACCGACTAACTTCTATCGCCGCATCCGGGCGATAAACGGAATACAAACTTTGTGCGCACCACTATGGGGCACGGCGCGCACGCCGGTTGCGGATGCGGGCCGCGATCTCCTCACCACCTGCATGCGGCGAAGGATCGCTCCGATGACGATGTTGCCGACATTGAACGACCAGGATCTGCTCAAGCTCGCAGCCCTCTGGCGTCTTCCGCTGGCCGAGGGGGCGGAGGCGTCGCTGCCGGAGCGCTGGCGCGAGCGGCTGTCCGGCCTGCTGCCCGGGATCGTGCACGAATTGTGGACCGAGCTGCGCAAGCTGCCCCAGCTTCCGGGCCAGCTCTTCACCCCCGAGGGGGAGGAGCGCTTTCTGGCGCAGCACGTCGCCCATTGGCGGCGCATCCTCGAGGGGCGGGTGGATTCCGCCGCTCTCGAGGCGGCCGAGCGGGGCGGTGCCGCCCATCACGCCCTCGGCCTCGATCCGGTGCTGGTGCTGTCGTCCTACGGCTTTGTGCTGTTGCGCCTGCTGAGAGAGCTGCAGGAGCAGCTCGGCCCGCGCGCCTGCGCCGCGGTCTCGCGGCTGGTCGGTGGGGCGGGGCTGGATGCGCTCCTGTGCCTCGGCGCCCAGCTGCGCCGCTCCTGCAACAGTTGCCTCGGGGTGATGCGCGAGCTCGAGCATCTCGCTTATCACGATCCGCTCTCGGGCCTGCCCAACCGGCGGCTGTTCCTCGAACGGCTCGGGCAGACGCTGGCCGGGGCGCGGGAGTGGGGGGAGCTCCTCGGCCTGTTGCGCATCGACGTGGATCATTTCAAGGCGGTCAACGACGCCTACGGCCACGATCTCGGGGATCGGGTTTTGGAGCAGGTGGGCCAGCGCTTGCGGGCGGTGCTGCGGTCCGGGGACACGGCGGCGCGCATCGGCGGCGACGAGTTCGCGGTGCTGCTTCCCGAGCTGCGCTCGGAAGCGGACCTCGTCCAGGTGGCGGAGCGCATCGTCGCCGCCTTTGCGGATACGCCGTGTCTGGTGGGGGAGCGGCGCATCCACATCGGCGTGTCGGTGGGCGGGGCGCTGTTCCCCCGAAACGGCCGGCGCCGGGACGAGCTGCTCGGTGCCGCCGACCGCGCCCTGTATCGGGCCAAGCAGCACGGCCGCAACCGTTTCCTGCTGGCCGAAAACGGCGCCGGCGAGGAGGGATCCTGTTGCTGGATCGCGGATTTCGAAACCGCCCTCGAGCAACGCCAGCTGGAGCTGCTCTTCCAGCCCCAGGTGGCGCTGGACAGCGGGGAGGTGCGCGGGTTCGAGGCGCTGTTGCGCTGGCGCCATCCGCATTTCGGGGTGCTGGCGCCGGGCCGCTTCCTGGCCGCCCTGGAGCAGTCGCCGCTGATGGCGCGGCTGGCGCTGTGGACCCTCGACCGCACCTGCCGGGCGGCCCGGCAGGCGGAGCGGGAGCACGGCTTTCGGGGGGTGTTCGCGGTCAACTTCTCCCAGTCCCAGATCACCATGCCGGGGCTTTTGGAGGCGGTGCGGCGCACGCTCGCCCGCTATGGCCTCGGAGGCGGGCGGCTCGAGATCGAGGTGACCGAGGACAGCATCCTCGAGGCGAGCGGCCGCAATGGTCTGCGGTGTTTCCACGAGCTCAAGGCGATGGGGGTGCGCATCGCCCTCGACGACTTCGGCACCGGCTATGCCTCCCTCAGCCATCTGCGCCATCTGCCGGTGGACGGTCTCAAGCTCGACCGGAGTTTTGTTGCCGATCTGTGCACCTCGGAACGGGCGCGGGGCATCGCCCAGACGGTGATCCGTCTGAGCCGG
>JALSGW010000048.1 GCA_026982585.1 Alphaproteobacteria bacterium
CCTTCTCGCGCTTGTAGAGGGCCATGAGCTCCTGGTTCATCCGCGCCTTGTCGTGCTCGAAGCGCTCGCGGATCTTCATCATCTCGGGCTGGAGCTGCTTCATGCGGCTCATGGCCCGGTAGGATTTGTTGGCGAGGGGGAACAGCAGCAGGCGGACCAAGAGCGTGAGCACGATGATCGCCACGCCGTAGTTGCCGGTCCAGCCGTAGAGGATGTGGAGCAGGTAGAAGATCGGCTTGGTCAGGAAATAGAACCACCCGAAGTCGATGGCCCGGTCGAACAGGGGCAGGCCCAACGCCTCCTGGTAGCGGTCGAGCAGCTCCACCTCCTTGGCGCCGGCGAAGAGGCGGGCGGCGAACCGTCCCTCCTCGCCCGGCCCGACGGTGATCGGGGCGGCGATGTAATCGGTCTGGTAGCGGTCCTCGCCGTCGGGCCGGAAGTAGCGAAAGGTGGCGGTGAGGGCGGTCTCCTGGTCGGGGAGCAGGGCGACCAGCCAGTATTTGTCGGAAAAGCCCAGCCAGCCGCCTTGGCTCTCGGTCTCGATCGCCCCCTCCTCCTGCACCTCCTCGTAGTCCAGTTCCCGAAGCCGTCCCTCCAGCACGCCGATCGGCCCTTCGTGCAGGATGAAGTAGCCGAGCACATCGGGCGTGCCGCGACGGCTGATCAGACCGTAGGGGTAGAGCGTCACCGGAGCCTCGCCCCGGTTCACCACCCGCTGTTCCACCGTGAGCAGATAGTCCTCGTCAAGCGCGAGGCGTTGTTCAAACAAAAGCCCCTCGCCATTGTCCCAGCGCAGCGTCACCGGCGTGCCGGGCGCGAGCGGCCCGCCCTCCACCGTCCACAGGCTGTCGGCATCGGGCACCCGCACCCCGTCCTCGGCCGCCACCCAGCCGAATTCGGCGAAATAGGCCCGCGGGCTGCCCACCGGCTGCAGCAGGCGGATGTTGGGCGAATCCGGCTCGGTGGTCTCGCGGTAGTCGAGCAGCAGCAGATCGTCGATGCGCGCACCGAGGAGGCGCAGCGATCCCTGCACCCGGCCGTTTTCGAGATCCAGGCGCGGTGCCTGGGCGAGGGCCTGGTCGACGCCGAGGGCGGCATCCGGGCCCGGCAGCTGACCCGGCGCACCCTTCGGGCGCAGCGTCTCCTCGGCCGGAAGGGTGGTCTCCTGTTGTTGTTGCTGTTGCGCCTGCTGCATCTGGCGCAGGCGCGGGATCTCGTAGAAATATTGGAAGGCGATGATGATGCCGACCGACAGGACGATGGCGAGGATGAGGTTGCGCTGTTCGGTCATGGGCGGATCCGGCGGCTGGGCGCGGCGGGGTGGTGGGGCGGGGCCTCCGGTACCGGATCGTAGCCGTGGCCGCCCCAGGGATGGCAGCGGGAGAGGCGTTTGAGGGCGAGCCATCCGCCGCGCCAGGGTCCGAAACGGTCGATGGCCTCGTGGGCGTAGTCGGAACAGGTGGGCAGATAGCGGCAGCTCGCCGGCAGAAGCGGCGAGAGCAGGAGCTGGTAGGCGCGGATCAGGGCGAGCAGGAGCCCTTTGAGCGGGTTTGCGATCGCAGCCCTGCGAGCGCCCGGGCGAGCTGCCGTTCGAGATCCTGGAACGGACATGTCAACACCGCCTGCCGTGCCACCAGCACATAATCGCACCCCACCTCGCCGCACCGGGGCAGCACCCGGCGCGCCGCCTCCCGCAGCCGCCGCTTGGCCCGGTTGCGGGCCACCGCCTTGCCGATCTTGCGGCTTGCGGTGAAACCGACTCCGATGGTCGGGACCGCATCCTCCTCCGCCCGCCGCACCGCCTGTAGCACAAAGCTCGCCATAACGCATCGTCGCCCGCGCGCCGCCCGCAGGAAGGCGCTGCGGCGCTTGAGCGGAACGAGCCGCGGCGTGGATCGGCCAAGCCGCCTCACACGGTCAGACGCTTGCGGCCCTTGGCGCGCCGGCGCTTGAGCACGCGGCGACCGCCGACCGTGGCCATGCGGGCGCGGAAACCATGGCGGCGCTTGCGCACGATTCGGCTCGGCTGGTAGGTCCGTTTCACGGGAAAGACCCTTCGGCGATGCGGGGTTGGCAGCGGCGTGCGGTCATATAGAAAGAGGGGATGGGCCTGTCAAACCCGATGCGCGCGGGGATGGGAGAGGGCGGCGTGAGTGGAGCGGCCCGGGCGGGGTTCCTGAACAGCCTCTCCGCCCGCATCCTGCTGCTGTCGGTGGCTTTCCTGCTGCTCGGGGAGGTGTTGATCTTCCTTCCCTCCATCGCGCGCTTCCGGCTCGCCTATCTCGAAGAGGTGATCGCGCGCGCCCACCTCGCCACCATTCCCCTGCGGGCGGAGGATCTGCGCCCCTCCCCGGAGGTGGAGGATCTGTTGCTCACCCACGCCGATGCGTTGCGCATCCGGGTGGTGCTGCCCGAGGGGGAGATCGTGGTGGGCGAGCCGGTGCCGGTGGACCGCACCTATGTGCTTCCCGCCACCGACGCCCTGAGCGCCATCGTGGACGCGCTGGACACCCTGCGCGCCCGGGGCGCCCGTCTGATCCGCATCCGGGGCCCGGCGCCGATGGAGGCGGGGGTGGAGGTGATCGTGGTGCTCGCCGAAGCGCAGCTGTGGTTCGCCATGGTCAACTACGCCCGCCGCATCGTGCTGCTCTCCCTCGTGCTGTCGGCCTTTCTCGCCGCCCTTTTGTTCTTCGCCCTGCGGGGGATGGTGGTGCGGCCGCTGCGTCGCCTCACCCATCATCTCGCCCGTTTTCGCGAGCGGCCCGAGGATGCGGCGGCGGAACTGGCGCCGAGCGGCCGCGGGGACGAGATCGGTCAGGTCGAGGAGGAGATGGCGCGCATGCAGCGGGAGGTGCGGCGCGCCCTGCAGCAGAAGACCCGGCTTGCCGCCCTCGGCGCGGCGGTGACCCGCATCCACCACGATCTCAAGAACATGCTCGCAGGCGCCATCCTGGTCTCGGACCGGCTCGAGACCAGCGGCGATCCCAAGGTGCGGGACGCCGCCAAGCGCCTGCTCGCCACCCTCGAGCGGGCGGCGCGCCTGTGCACCGACACGCTGCGGTTCGCGCGCAGCGAGCTCGCGCCGCCCCGTCGGGAGCCGGTGGCGGTCTCCGACCTCATCGAGGAGGCGGCGCTGGTGCTCGGGCCCGGCATGCGGGTCGAGCGCCGCATTCCTCCTGCGCTGACCCTGCGGGGCGACCGGGACCAGCTCTTCCGGGTGTTTCTCAACCTGTTCAAAAACGCCGAGCAGGCCACCGGCGGCAAGGGCACCATCCGGGTGGAGGCGGTGCAGGACGGACGGGGGCTGGTCCGGGTGGAGGTGGCCGACGACGGGCCGGGTGTGCCCGCGCACCTCCGGGACTGTTTGTTCACACCCTTTGCGAACGGTGCGGCCACCCAGGGAAGCGGGTTGGGCCTCGCCATCTGCCGCGAGATCCTGCGCGCCCACGGCGGCGACATCGCGCTCGCGCGGACCGGGGAGGGGGGAACCGTGTTCCGCCTGTCTCTGCCCCAGGCGGAGGGATGAGAGGAGAGGAGGCGATGCGGCGCGCAACGGGACTGATCTGGCTGTTCGCGCTCGGCGGCTGTGCGGTCGCATCGACGCTGCCGCCCGAGACGGTGGCGAGGATCCAATCCTTCTATCGGCTCCATGCGATCGAGGGCCAGGGCGCGTGTCCCTCGCCCGAGCTCCTCGGGGTGGTGCGCGTGCTAGGGATGGAGGAGCGGCAGGGCACGGTGCGGCTGCGGCTGCGGTACGCCTATGCGGGCGAGTCTGTGATGGAGCCGGAGTTGGGGCTCGTGCGGCGCTGTTCCGGTTTTGCGAGCCGGGAATTCGTGCTCGATGCCGAAACCGGCGCCGTGGTGGCGATGAGCGGGCCGGTGCGGCGGGGCCGGGCCGTCAGCCCTCGGTGAAGGCGGCGTCGCGCACGGCGAGGATCTGTTCGAGGAAATAGGCGAGCAGCGTGCGGGTGCCGGCGATGAAAGCGACTTCCACCACCATGCCCGACTGCAGGGAGCGCAGCAGCGCCTTGCGCTGCGGATCGTCGGCGGGGTCGATGGCGAGGACCACCCGGTAGACCGGCGGCTGGTCCGGGCTCAGCGTCACGGCGTCGGCCGCCACTTCCTGCACCGTGCCCGAGAGGGTCTCGCCGCGCAGCGCATCGAACGCGCGCACCTTGAGCCTGGCCCGCATTCCGGGGCGGACCTCGTCCACGTCCTCGTTGGCGACGAACGCTTCGACCAGCAGTTCGTCGTCCAAGGGCACGAGTTCCATCGCCGGCGCGTTGGCGGCGAGCGCCTGGCCCGGGGCCTGGAGGGTGAGGTTCTGGACGATGCCCGCGACCGGTGCTCGGACGATGTTGGAATCGAGGATTTCGGCCCAGAGTTCCCGTTCCTGGAGGAGGAGTTCCCGCTCCTCGGCGAGCTCCGCGAGCGCCTCCTCGAGGCGGCTTTCGCGCTCCCTTGCGAGGGCGTCGAGCCGGGCCCGGCTTTCGTCGCGCGCGGCCCGGGCCGCCCGGGCGGCCGCCTCGGCCTTGCGCAACTCGGCCTCGGTGTCGGCGAGCTCCTGTTCCATGGCGAGCAGCTTGAGCCTTGGGTAGAGACCCTGGTCGGTGAGGCGTCGCACCGCCTCGATCTGCTGGCGTTCGAGCTCGAGGCGCAGGCGCAGCCGGTCCACCTCGGCGAGCGCGCGGGCGAGTTCGCCTTCTCTGCTCTCCACCGCGTCCATGAGGGCGCGGCGGTTTTCCTCGAAGGCGGCGAGGCGCGAGCCGAGCAGGCGCCGTTGCGCCTCCACGAGGCGGCGCTCGATGCCCTCGGGCAGCGGCTCGGGCCGGTAGGGGCGCCCTTCGCGCTCGGCCTGGATGCGGGCGATCTCGGCGTCGAGGGCGAACAGGCGGGTTTCGAGCTCCTCGTAGCGGGCCTTGGCCTCCCGGGTGTCGAGGGCGAACAGCGGCGCTCCGGCCTGCACCCTTTGGCCTTCGCGGACGAAGATCTCCACCACCCGCCCGCCCCTCGGATGGTTGATCACCTTGATGCGGCCGGCGGGCTGGATGCGCCCCTCGGCGCGCACCACCCGCTCCACCTCGGCCCAGGCGAGCCAGGCGAGAAAACCCAGGGGAAGGGCGAGCAGGAGCAGCAACAGCAGGGCGAGATGGCGCGGCGGCCCCGCCGCGAGCCGGGATTCCAGGTCGGCCGGAAGGGCTACGGCGTTCATGCTCCGCCCGCCACCTGCAGCGACGCTGGTGCCGCGACGGCGCCCCGGCGCATGGCCTGGGCCACCTCGGCGGCCGGTCCCCGGTGCAGGATGCGGCCCTCGCGCAGCACCACCGCCTCATCGCAGAAGGCGACCGCCTGCGGCCGGTGGGTCGCGAGCAGCAGCGTGCGGCCGCGCCCGGCACGGCGCAGATGTTCGAAGAGGCGCCGTTCGCTGGCCGGATCGAGGGCGCTCGTCGCCTCGTCCAAAAGCAGGATGCGGGGGTTGCGGATCAGCGCCCGGGCGATGGTGAGCAGCTGCTTTTGACCCATGGAGAGTCCGGCACCGCCCTCGCCGAGTTCGGTGTCGTAGCCGGCGGGCAGGCGGGCCACCACCTCATGCAGGCCGACGAAGCGGGCGGCGGCGATCACCCGGGCCCGGGAACGGTCCTCGGCGCCGAGGCCGATGTTGTCGGCGATGGTGCCGGCGAACAGCTGCACCTCCTGGGGCACGAAACCGAGCCTGCGGCGGTGGACCGCATCCGGGAGGTGGCGCACGTCGTGGCCGTCCACCAGCACCCGTCCCTCCTGGGGCCGGTAGAGGCCGGCGATGAGGGCGAGCAGGGTGCTCTTGCCGGATCCCGGAGCGCCCACCAGGGCCACCATGGCGCCCGCCGGTATCTCGAGGTCGATCCCGTCGAGCGCCCAGGGGCGGTCGTCG
>JALSGW010000049.1 GCA_026982585.1 Alphaproteobacteria bacterium
CCGCCTGCTGCTGTTCCCCCTCGCCAACAAATCCTACCGGGCCATGAGCCGCATGAAGCAGCTCCAGCCCGAGATGATGAAGATCCGCGAGCGCTTCGAGCACGACAAGGCGCGGATGAACCAGGAACTCATGGCCCTCTACAAGCGCGAGAAGGTCAATCCCATGGCGGGGTGCCTGCCGATCCTCGTCCAGATCCCGATCTTCTTCGCCCTCTACAAGGTGCTGTTCGTCAGCATCGAGATGCGCCACGCGCCCTTCTTCGGCTGGATCGACGATCTCTCGGCCCCGGATCCCACCAGCCTGTTCAACCTGTTCGGGCTGATCCCCTGGGATCCGCCGGGCTTTTTGCAGGTGGGCGCGCTGCCGGTGCTGATGGGGCTCACCATGTGGCTCCAGCAGAAGCTGAACCCCCAGCCGGCCGATCCGGTCCAGGCGCGGGTGATGATGCTGCTGCCCATCATCTTCACCTTCCTCTTCGCCACCTTCCCGGCCGGATTGGTCCTCTATTGGACCTGGAGCAACATCCTCTCGATCCTCCAGCAGTGGCTGATCATGCGCCAGATGGAGCGGGCCTCGGCGTCGGCCAGTTGAGAGGCGCCCGCCTGCGCCCCCGGTGACGGCCGCCCCGCGCTCCGCTATAGGGCGCCGGGCACGCGTTCACCCCAGGGACCAAGGAGACCATGGCGGACGGCTGGCAGTTCTGGATCGACCGCGGCGGCACCTTCACCGACGTGGTGGCGCGCGCCCCGGACGGAGAAATCCGCATCCACAAGCTGCTCTCGCAACACCCGGAGCGCTACCGCGACGCGGCCATCCAGGGCATCCGGGACATCCTGGGACTGGCCCCGGACGAGCCGCTTCCGCTTTCCCGCATCCAGGCGGTGAAAATGGGCACCACGGTGGCCACCAACGCGCTCTTGGAGCGCAAGGGCACCCCCACCCTGCTCGCCATCACCGAGGGTTTCGCGGACTGCCTGCGCATCGGCTACCAGAACCGGCCCGACATTTTCGCCCGCCACATCCGCCTGCCCGAACAGATCTACGGCCACGTGGTGGAAATTCCCGAACGCATCCTGGCGGACGGCCGGGTGTGGCGGCCGCTCGACGAGGAGCGCACCCGGGCGGTGCTCGAGGAAGGCTTCCGGCGGGGCTTTCGGGCGGTGGCGGTGGTGCTCATGCACGCCTACCGCCATCCCGCCCACGAGCGCCGGGTGGGCGAGATCGCGCGGGAGATCGGCTTCACCCAGATCTCCCTCAGCCATGAGGTGAGCCCCCTGATCAAGATCGTGGGGCGCGGCGACACCACGGTGGTGGACGCCTATCTCTCCCCCATCCTGCGCGCCTATGTCGAGGAGGTGGCGCGTCACCTCGAGGGGGTGCGGCTGTTGTTCATGCAGTCGAACGGCGGGCTCGTGGACGCCCGCCGTTTTCGCGGCAAGGACGCGATCCTCTCCGGCCCGGCGGGCGGCGTGGTGGGTGCCGCGCGGGTGGCGGAGATGGCCGGCTTTCGCCGCATCATCGGCTTCGACATGGGCGGCACCTCCACCGACGTGGCCCATTATGCGGGGAGTTTCGAGCGCGCCTTCGAGACCGAGGTGGCCGGGGTGCGCCTGCGGGCACCGATGATGCGGATCCACACGGTGGCCGCGGGGGGCGGCTCCATCATCCGCTTCGACGGCGGGCGGCTTCGGGTCGGTCCGGAGAGCGCCGGCGCCGATCCCGGGCCCGCCTGCTACCGGCGCGGCGGACCGCTCGCGGTCACCGACGCCAACCTCATGGTGGGCAAGCTCCTGCCCGAGCACTTCCCCAAGGTCTTCGGCCCCAACGCCGATCAGCCCCTCGACGCCGAGGCGGTGCGCCGGGGGTTCGCCGCTCTGGCCGCGGAGGTGGCGGCCCACACCGGCGTGCGGCGCAGCCCGGAGGAGATCGCCCACGGCTGCCTCGCCATCGCCAACGACAACATGGCCCGGGCGATCAAGAAGATCACCATCCAGCGGGGCATCGACGTGAGCGGCTACACCCTGGTGTGCTTCGGCGGCGCCGGCGCCCAGCACGCCTGCCAGGTGGCCGATCTGCTCGGCATCCGCTCCATCCTCATCCACCCCTACGCCTCGGTGCTGTCCGCCTACGGCATCGGCCTCGCCGAAGTGCGCACCATCGCCCAGCAGGCGGTGGAACGGCCGCTCGAAGCGGGCTTCGAGGAAGAGCTCCAAGCGATGATCGCCGGCTTGCGGGAGCGGGCGCGTGCCGAGCTGCGGCGCCAGGACGTGCCCGACGCCCGCATGCGTTTCGAGGCCCGTTTGCACGTGCGCTACGCCGGCACCGACGCCCCCCTCGAGGTGCCGGCCGGAGACGCGGAAACGGTGCGGGCCGCCTTCGAAGCGGAACACCGCGAACGGTTCGGCTTCATCGTCGAGGGGCGCGAGCTGGTGGTGGAGGCGGCCTTGGTGGAGGGCATCGGAGCGATGGAGCCGGTGGAGGAGCCGGAGCTTCCGATGCGGGCACGGGATGCCGCCCACCCCCTGAGGCCGCTCGCCCGCACCCGCATCTTCACCACCCCCTCCCCCCACGAGCCGCCCGCCTGGCACCAGGCCGAGGTCTACGCCCGCACGGACCTGGAGCCCGGCGATCGGCTGCAGGGCCCGTGCATCCTGGTGGATCCCACCACCACGGTGGTGGTGGAGCCGGGCTGGCAGCTCACCCTCACCGCTCGCCGGCATCTGCTCTTGGAGCGGGTGGTGCCGCTGCCGCGGCGGGTGGCGCTGGGCACCGACTGCGATCCCATCCTGCTCGAGATCTTCAACAACCTCTACATGTCGATCGCCGAACAGATGGGGGTGGTGCTCCAGAACACCGCCTATTCGGTGAACGTCAAGGAACGGCTGGACTTTTCCTGCGCCGTCTTCGACCAGGAGGGCCGCCTGGTCGCCAACGCCCCGCACATGCCGGTCCACCTCGGGTCGATGGGCGAATCGGTGCGCACCGTCCTGCGCTCCCGGGCCGGCCGCATGAAGCCCGGCGACGTCTACTGCCTCAACAACCCCTACAACGGCGGCACCCATCTGCCCGACATCACCGTGATCATGCCGGTGTTCTCGCCCCAAGGCGAGCTCTTGTTCTTCACCGCCGCCCGCGCCCACCACGCCGACGTGGGCGGCACCACGCCCGGCTCGATGCCGCCTGATTCGACCCGCATCGACGAGGAAGGGGTGTTGATCGACGACTTCCTGCTCGTGGAAGGCGGGCGGCTTCGGGAGCGGGAGCTGCTCGCCCTGCTCACCGCCGGGCCCCATCCCTGCCGCAACCCCGAGCAGAACCTGGCCGACCTGCAGGCCCAGGTGGCGGCCTGCCACAAGGGCGCCCGGGAGCTGCTGGCGATGGTGGAGCAGTTCGGCCTCGAGGTGGTGCGGGCGTACATGGGCCACGTGATGCGCCACGCCGAGGAATCGGTGCGGCGGGTGCTCGACCGTCTCGAGGACGGCAGCTTCGTCTACGCCCACGACCTCGGCCCCGAGATCCGGGTGCGGGTGGAGGTGGACCGCGCCCAAAGACGCTGTCGGGTCGATTTCACCGGCACCAGCCCGCAGCAGCCCTGGAATTTCAACTGTCCGGCGGCGGTGACCCGGGCCGCGGTGCTGTATGTGTTCCGCACCCTGGTGGAGGAGGACATCCCCCTCAACGACGGCTGCCTTGAGCCGATCGAGCTGATCATCCCCGAGGGCTCGCTTCTCGCCTGCCGCTATCCGGCCGCGGTGTGCGCCGGCAACGTCGAGACCTCGCAGTGGGTCACCGACACCCTCTTCGGCGCCTTGGGCGCGCTCGCCGCCGCCCAGGGGACGATGAACAACTTCACCTTCGGCGATGCCACCTATCAGTACTACGAAACCATCTGCGGCGGCAGCGGGGCGGGCCCCGACTTCGACGGCACCGACGCGGTGCACACCCACATGACCAACTCCCGCCTCACCGACCCCGAGGTGCTCGAGTGGCGCTATCCGGTCATGCTGGTCGAACACCGCATCAACCGCGGCTCGGGCGGCCGGGGCCGCCACCGGGGCGGCGATGGGACCATCCGCAAGATCCGCTTCCTGGCACCCATGCAGGCGGCTTTGCTCTCGAACCGCCGCCGCGTCTGTCCCTTCGGACTCAAGGGCGGAGAGCCCGGGAGCTGCGGCCGCCAGTGGATCGAGCGGGCGGACGGCCGCATCGAGCCGCTTGCGGGCCTGGTCAAGGTGTCGGTGGCGCCCGGCGACGTGTTCGTGATCCAGACCCCCGCCGGAGGCGGCTACGGAGCACCGGACGGGAACCGATGAACCCCGCCGCGGCCGGATCCGGCCGCCCCCGCCTAAGCGCGTAGCGGCCCGCGGGCGGACCGGGTCGCTGCGGCGCGCTCGCATTGCAACGGGTGATCCGGCCGAGCGCCGGACTCCGGCCCGAGGCGGACGGATGCACACGCATGCCTTGGCCCGATCCCCCTGCCGGCGGACCGGGCGACGCTTGACAGCGGGGGCGGTTTTGGGCCGAATGGGGTCCATCCAAATCGGTTTGGATGGCGGTCCCTGGGGTTCGCCTCGGGGCTGCCGGAAGGGAGGTCACCCATGAGCAGCACAGCGCGTTGGTTCGGTGTCGCCGCCGCCGGGCTCCTCCTCGCCCTCCCGGTGCGCGCCGAGATCCTCTTCATGTCCACCCAGCTGCGCCCGATCGAGGAGGCGCAGAAGATGCGGGAGGTGATCCTCAAGGACTTCCCCGAGGAGGTGACCTTCGTCCCCGAAGACGGCGGCCCCTTCATCAACCGCATCCAGGCGGAAGGCCAGACCGGCCAGGTGACCGTCGGGGTGCTGGGCGGATTGCACGGCGATTTCCCGCCGGTGCTGGCCTATCTCGCCCCGCTCGACGCCGCCCTCGCCAAGCTCAGCGCCGACCGGCAGTTCATCCCGAGCTTCGTCGACCTCGGCAAGCTCGGCACCGACCAGCAGATGTACATCCCCTGGATGCAGGCCACCTACATCATGGCGGCCAACCGCGAGGCGCTCGCCTATCTGCCCGAGGGGGCGGATCTCAACCGGCTCACCTACGATCAGCTGCTGGCCTGGGCGCGCGCCATCACCGAGGCCACCGGCGAGCGCAAGCTCGGCTTTCCCGCCGGCCCCAAGGGGCTGATGCACCGCTTCCTGCAGGGCTATCTCTATCCGAGCTTCACCGGCGGGGTGGTGCGCACCTTCAAGAGCGACGACGCGCGGGCCATGTGGGCCCAGTTCCGTGAACTGTGGCAGTATGTGAACCCCCGTTCCACCGCCTACGACTTCATGCAGGAGCCGCTTCTTGCGGGCGAGGTGTGGATCGCCTTCGACCACACCGCCCGGCTCATGAACGCCCTCAACAGCGAGCCCGACCGCTTCGTCGCCTTCGCCGCCCCGGCCGGGCCCAAGGGGCGCGGCTTCATGCCGGTAGTGGCCGGGCTCGCGGTGCCCAAGGGAACGCCGGATCCCGAGGCCTCGCTGCGCTTGATCGACTATCTCACCCGGCCCGAGGTGCAGGTGACCACCCTGCGCGCGGTCGGCTTCTATCCGGTGGTGGCCGCCGAACTGGCCGAGGATCTGCCGGCCGGCGTGCGGCTCGCCGCGGCCGCCATCGACGCCCAGGCGGGCGCACCCGACGCGCTGCCGTCGCTGCTGCCGGTCGGCCTGGGTGCCAAGGGCGGCGCCTTCAACAAGGTCTACCGGGACACCTTCGAGCGCATCGTCATCCGCGGCCAGGACATCGAGGAAGCCCTTGAGATCCAGGCCCGGCGGCTTGCCCAGATCATGGAGGACACCGGCGCGCCCTGCTGGGCCCCGGATGCGCCCTCCGACGGCCCCTGCCCGGTGGAGTGAGAATCCGCCATCCATGGTCCCG
>JALSGW010000050.1 GCA_026982585.1 Alphaproteobacteria bacterium
GAGCCGGACGGAAGCGTGGTGGTGCCCGCGGCCCTGAGGCCCTATCTGGGTGGCCTGGAGCGCATCGAACCCCATGGCTGAGGGCTCCGGGCTGCGCATCCTGATCACCAACGACGACAGCATCCATGCTCCCGGCCTGCGGGTGCTGGAGCAGATCGCCCGCGCCTTGAGCGACGACGTGTGGGTGGTGGCGCCCGAGAGCGACCAGAGCGGCGCCGGCCACTCCCTCACCCTGAGGCGGCCCCTGCGGCTCCGGCGGGTGTCCCGGCGCCACGTGGCGGTGGACGGCACGCCCACCGACTGCGTGTTGCTGGGGCTGCAGCACGTCCTCGACCGTCCCGCCGATCTCGTGCTGAGCGGCGTCAATCTCGGCGCCAACCTGGGCGAGGACGTCACCTATTCCGGGACGGTCGCAGCCGCCATGGAGGCGACCCTGCTCGGCGTGCGCGCCATCGCCCTCTCCCAGGCCGCCGATCGCCGCAGCCGGCCGCGCTGGTCGATCGCCGCCCGCTTCGCGCCCGCCATCATCCAGCGCCTGCTCGAGGCCGGCTGGCCCGAGGGCGTGTTCATCAACGTCAACTTCCCGGATTGCACGGCCGCCCGGGTCAGAGGTGTGGCGGTGACCCGCCAGGGGCGGCGCAAGGTGGGGGATCATCTCGTCGAGGGGCGCGATCCGCGCGGCGAGCCCTATGTGTGGATCGGCGGCCTGCGCGGTGCGGAGGAGGCCGGATCCGGCACCGATCTCGCCGCGGTGCAGGCGGGATGGGTGTCCGTCACCCCGATCCAGCTCGACATGACCCACCACCGCAGCCTCGAGACCTTGAAGCGATGTTTCGGGGCGGGTTACCTTGAGAACCGGTGAGCCCCAGGACCACACGGGCGGAGGCGGCCCGCCCGCGGTCCACCAACCAGCCGCCCCGGAGGGAGGCGCCCGCAGACAGGGGGCGGGTCGCGCATGACGCATACAGGCGCACGGCGAAGGTGGGGTCCGAGGGCGCTCGCCCTGGGTGCTGTGTTGTTGCTCGGCGCCTGCGGCGGCTATCGGCCCTTTTCCTGGGACGAGGATGTGAGCTGGGCGCGGGCGCGGCAGCTCGCCTATCTCGGCGAGGAGGGGATCAAGGCGCCTCCCGGCCGCCATCTGGTGATGCCCGGGGATACCGTGATCGGGCTCGCGCGGCGCTACGGTGTGCCGCCCGAACAGATCATCGCCCTCAACGACCTGGCGCCGCCCTACACCATCTATGTGGGACAGCTGCTCAAGATCCGGCCCACCGAGCACGACCCTCCAGGGGTGCAGGCGGGAGGAGAGCGGCCCCGGGTCCATGTGGTGCGCCCCGGGGATACGCTGTCCGCCATCGCTGCGCGCTACGGCATCCGGCTCGGGGATCTGCTCGCCCTCAATCCCGGCGTCGAGCCGCGCCGGTTGCGGGTCGGGATGCGGATTCGCCTGGTTGCCGGAGAGCCGGTGCGGGCGGCCGAGGGACGGGCGCGGCGGGAGTTGGACCGGGTGCGGCGGGCGGCGGCCATCCCGGCACCGCCGCTTTCGGGGAAGGGGTTCTTGTGGCCGGTGCAGGGGGAGGTGATCGCCCGCTTCGGGCGCCGGCCGAATGGGCTGCGCAACGACGGCATCAACATCGCAGCACCCGAGGGCACGCCGGTGCGCGCGGCGGAGGCGGGAGTGGTGGTCTACGCCGGGGAGGCGATCCCCGCCTTCGGCCGCATGCTGATCATCCGGCACGCGGGCGGCTATCTGACCGCCTATGCGCACAACCGGGTGCTGCTGGTGACGGTGGGCGACGTGGTGCGGCGCGGCCAGATCATCGCCCGGGTGGGCAAGAGCGGCGAGGTGGCCCGTCCCCAGCTCCATTTCCAGATCCGCAAGGGGCGCAGCCCGCAGGATCCGCTCGCCCTGCTCGGCCCGGCCCGGCGGGTGGCGGCGCGCCGGCCTTGACCCCTCCCGGGCCCGGGTCCACATGGCAGCGGGACCGTTGTGTGGCCGGATCCCGGAACGGAACAGGCCGATGACCCCACACTCCCGTTGGCACGGCACCACCATCCTGTCGGTCCGCAAGGGCTCGGAGGTGGTGGTGGCGGGCGACGGCCAGGTGAGCCTCGACCAGACCATCGTCAAGGCCAACGCGCGCAAGGTGCGCCGCATCGGCGGCGGCCGTATCCTGGTGGGCTTCGCGGGCAGCACCGCCGATGCCTTCACCCTGCTCGAACGCCTGGAGGCCAAGCTCGAGCGCCATCCGGGACAATTGCTGCGGGCCTGCGTGGAGCTCGCCCAGGACTGGCGCACCGACCGCTATCTGCGGCGGCTCGAGGCCATGATGGCGGTGGCTGACGCCGAGGTGTCGTTGCTGCTCACCGGAGCCGGCGACGTGCTCGAGCCCGAGGACGGGCTGATCGGCATCGGCTCGGGGGGCATGTACGCGCTCGCGGCGGCGCGTGCCCTGCTGGACGTCGAGGGACTCGACGCCGAGGCGATCGCCCGCAAGGCGCTCGCGGTGGCCGCCGGGATCTGCGTCTACACCAACGACCGCATCGTGCTGGAGAAAATCGGCCGGCCATGACCACCCTCACCCCGCGCGAGATCGTCTCCGAGCTGGACCGGTTCATCGTCGGCCAGAGCGAGGCCAAAAAGGCGGTCGCCATTGCGCTGCGCAACCGCTGGCGCCGCCAGCAGCTCGAGGAGGGGCTGAGGGAAGAGGTGCTGCCGAAGAACATCCTCATGATCGGCCCCACCGGCTGCGGCAAGACCGAGATCGCCCGGCGCCTCGCCCGCCTCGCCCAGGCCCCCTTCCTCAAGGTGGAGGCGACCAAGTTCACCGAGGTCGGCTATGTCGGGCGCGATGTGGAGAGCATCGTGCGCGATCTGGTCGAGGTGGCGGTGAAGATGACGCGGGAGCGGATGCGCCGCGAGGTGCGGGCGCAGGCCGAGCGCAACGCCGAGGAGCGGGTTTTGGACGCCCTGGTGGGACCGGCCGCCCACCGCGAGACCCGGGAGAAGTTCCGGCGCATGCTGCGGGATGGGGTTCTGGGCGAGCGCGAGATCGAGATCGAGGTGCAGGAGACCGGCGCAGGCGGCCTGCCCACCTTCGAGATCCCCGGCATGCCCGGATCCCAGGTGGGCATGATCAATCTCGGCGAGATCCTGGGCCGGGCGTTCGGTCCCCGGCTCAAGAAACGGCGCATGACCGTGGCCGAGAGCTATGATGTGCTGGTGGCGGAGGAAAGCGACAAGCTGATCGACCAGGACCGGGTGGTCCGCGAGGCGATCGAGGCCACCGAACAGAACGGCATCGTGTTCCTGGACGAGATCGACAAGATCACCGCCCGCGAGGGTCGCATCGGCGCGGATGTCAGCCGCGAGGGGGTGCAGCGCGATCTCCTGCCCCTCATCGAGGGCACCGCCGTGGCCACCAAATACGGTGCGGTGCGGACCGATCACATCCTCTTCATCGCATCCGGCGCCTTCCACCTCTCCAAACCCTCCGACCTGCTGCCGGAACTGCAGGGACGTCTGCCCATCCGGGTGGAACTCAGCCCGCTCGACAAGGAGGACCTGCGGCGCATCCTGGTGGAGCCGGAGGCGAGCCTGGTCAAACAATACGTAGCGCTCATGGCCACCGAGGGGGTGGAGTTGGTGTTCACCGAGGACGCCCTCGACGCCATCGCCGGCCTCGCCCACGAGATCAACGGCAAGGTCGAGAACATCGGCGCCCGCCGGCTCCAGACGGTGATGGAGAAGCTGGTCGAGGACATCAGCTTCCACGCCTCGGACCGCAGCGGCGAGCGGGTGGTGGTGGACCGGGCCTATGTGGAGCGCCAGGTGGGGGATCTGCTCAAGGGCGCCGATCTCTCCCGCTTCATCCTCTAGGCCCGGGGCCGGAGCGGGTCCCGCCCGCGACCGCTCAGGCGCGCTCGTTGTAGAGCACCCGTCCCCTTTCCCTGACCTCGTAGCCGCCGAGCTCGGCGGCACGGGCGTGCAGCGCCGGCCCCGCGGCGAAGCGCCACAGCCGCTGCCAGGGCGGCTCGAAGTAGGCCCACCGGTGGAGGGCGAGGTCGAAGCGCTCGCGGATGAGAGGCAGAAAGGCGAGGTCGAAGGGAGCGGCAAGACAGCGCAGCCCGAACCCGACCTCCGCCTTTCCCGATGCGATCGCAAGCGCCACCTCGCTCTCGGTGCGCGCGGGTTCCGCGAGCAGGTCGAGCCGCTGCGGGTCGAGACCGGCCCGCTCGAGCAGGTGGCGGAAGAGGTGCCAGGCCCCGCTCTGGGGCTGGCGCGGCACCACGGTGAGACCCCGGATGTCGCCGAGGCTCCGGATGCGGCCGTGGAGCTCGGGCCGGAACAACAGCCCCTGCTCCCGCCAGGCCCAGTGCAGCACCACCACAGGTCGTCCCGCGAGCTCCCGCCGCACCGCGGGAAGGTTCCATTCGCCCGCCGCCACGTCCAGCAGATGCAACCCCACCGCCGCCGCCCGCCCCTCCCGAAAGCGCACGAGCCCGTCCAGGCTGCCGTCGAAAAAGCTCGCGATACCGCTTCCCGACTCCCGCAGCGCCCATTCCAGGAGGGGATCGTGCGAGCCGGCGAGGATGTCGGCCGGAGGGAGAGCGGTTCCCGGGCTCCCCGACGCCGCGGCTCCCGCCAGCCAGCGCTCGAGTTCGCTTTTCGGAAACAACAGCCGGCCGGTGGCGCGCCGGCAGGGCAGCGCCCCTTTGGCGGCCAGGGCGTAGATGCGCCTGGGCTTGAGCCGGAGCATCTCCGCCACTTCCCGCACGGTGAGGAATTCCTCCTCGGGCACCGTCGTCCCCGGCTCATGCGGGAGGAGGATCGACCGGCAAGCGGCCGGCGAGGCCGAGCAGCTCTTCCAGCAAGGCCGCCGCGGACAACAGCTGTGCCTCCCCACGGGGCGGGCCGACCATCTGCAGGCCCACCGGCAGTCCCGCGCGGGTCCAGCCGCAGGGCAGCGCCAAGGCCGGACAGGCGGTCAGGGTGATGGCGTAGGTGATGGTGAGCCAGTCCACATAGGTGGCGAAACGGTGTCCCTCGAGCTCCTCGATGTAGCGGATTTCCACCGGGAAGGGGGGAAGCGCGGTGGCGGGGGTCAGCAGCAGGTCGTAGCGCCGGAAGAAGGCGGCCATGTTCTGCTGCAGCCGGCCGCGCTGCACCACCGCCCATCCCAGCCGCCGCGGATCGAGGGCGAGCCCGTATTCGATGTTCCACACGATCTCCGGTTTGAGCGCGGTGCGGTGGTCGGGCAGGAGATGGGCGTAGGCGGCGGCGAAGGAGGCGCCGCGCAGCACCGTGAAGGTCTCGACCGCATGCGCGAGATCGGGGGCCGCCTCCTCCACCACGGCACCCTGTTCGGCGAAGCGCAGCGCCGCCTCCCGGCAGATGTCCGCCACTTCCGGGTCCACCGGAGTGAGACCGCCGAGATCCGGGCTGTAGGCGATGCGCTTTGGAGCGGAGGGCCGATCGGCCGCCTGGGCGAACGGCTCGGCCGGCGGGTCGAAGCTCAGCGGGTCCTCCGGCGCGAATCCGGCGAGCGTGTCCAAAAACAGGGCGACGTCCCGCACGTCGCGCGCCATCGGACCTTCCACCGCCATGGTGTTGAAGGGATCGACCCTGGGTCCGCGGGGAACCCGCCCCGGGCTGGGTCTTAAGCCCACCACCGCACAATAGGCCGCCGGCACCCGCAGCGATCCGCCGAGGTCGGAACCGTGGGCGAGCCAGCCCATGCCGGTCGCAAGCGCGGCGGCGGCCCCGCCCGAGGATCCGCCCGCGGTGAGCTTGAGATCGAAGGGGTTGCGGGTCGGGCCGAAGACGTCGTTGAAGGTGTTGGCGCCGGCGCCGAACTCCGGGGTGTTGGTCATGCCGA
>JALSGW010000051.1 GCA_026982585.1 Alphaproteobacteria bacterium
GGAGCTGCTCGGCGATCTCGAGGCCCACGGTGCCCTGGCCGGCGATCACCAGGGGATCGTCGTAGGGTTTGACCAACAGGGCCCGTCGTTGTTCGGCGATGCGGGCGCCGATGGTCTCCCGCTCCTCCCGCTCGCGGTCGTACAACACCAGCTCGGCGCCGTAGCGGCGGGTGTGTTCGCGTTTGATGGCCGGGGCGTCCTTGGGCATGACGATGGCAGCCGGCACCTTCAAGAGCGCCGCCGCATGGGCCACGCCCTGGGCGTGGTTGCCGGAGGAATAGGCCACCACCGCCTGGGGTCTCCGGGCGGCGATGGTGTTGTAGGCGCCGCGCAGCTTGAAGGAGCCGGTGAACTGCAGGCATTCGGCCTTGACCAGAAGCCGCAGTCCGAGCTCCCGGTTCAACAACGGGGATTCGAGAAGGGGCGTGCGCCGCACCACCCCGGCGAGCCGGCCTCGCGCCTTGAGCACCTCCGAGAAGGTTCGCGCCACGCCATCGGTCATCTCATGCGCCCGCGGAGGTCCGCTCGAGCCAGGCGAGCACCCCGGCGAGATCCCGCACCTCGCCGGCAAGTTCTCCGGGCAACCGCTCGGGGACAAGTCCGCGCCGGTTGATCCAGAGGCTCTGCAGGCCGAAGGAGGCGGCGCCGTGGGCGTCCCAGGCGTTGGCCGACAGGAACAGGATCGCCCCCCGGCCGAGCCCGAGCCGGGCACAGGCCCGCGCATACACCTCGGGAGCCGGCTTGAACACGCCCACCTCCTCGACCGAGACCACCGCCTCGAACCGGTCCAGAAGGCCGGCGCGGTCGAGCGCCCGCTCGAGCATGCGGCGGGTGCCGTTCGAGAGCACGGCAAGCCGCAGGCCCCGCTCGCGGAGCGCCTCCAGCACCCCGGGCACCTCCGCGAAGGGCGGAAGATCGAGATAGGCGGCGAGCAGCGTCTCCCGCACATCCGGCTCGCGGATCCCCAGCGCCGCGAGGGCATGGTCGAGGGCCGCCCGGGTGACGGCATCGAAGTCCGCTGGCCGCTGCATGAGGGAGATGAGCCAGCTGTATTCCAGCTGCTTGCGCCGCCACAGCTCGTCCAGGCGCTCGGCGCGCTCGCCGAGCCGTGCGCGCACCTGCCGCACCGCTCCCGAGACGTCGAGCAGGGTTCCGTAGACGTCGAACACGCAGGCGATCGGAGCGCTGTGTCGGGTCTCGGGCACGGCGATCCCCCCTCAATGGGCCGGGGCGCGGACGGCGAAGGTCGGTATAACCGCGAGCCGGTGGCGCAGCAAGAAACGGTAGACGAGCTCGGCCTCCAGCACCCGCTGCAGATAGTTGCGGGTCTCGGCGAAGGGCAGCCGCTCGATCCAGTCCAACCTCGCGTGGGGATCCATGCGCCTGGGATCGCCGTAGCGCCGGAGCCACCGCCGCACCCGCCCCGGCCCTGCGTTGTAGGCGGCGAGGGCGAGCAGGCGTTCGCCCCCGAAGGCGGTGCGAAGGTCCTGGAAATAGGCCCGGGCGAGACGCAACTGGTAGCCGGGATCCCGGCGCAACCGCTCGGCGCTGTAGGCCAGGCCCAGCCGCCGGGCGGCGGCCCGCGCGGTGGCGGGCATGAGCTGTCCCAGACCGCGGGCGCCCTTGGGGCTCAGGGCCGCGGGCGAGAAGCTGCTTTCCTGGCGCAACAGGGCGAGCACCAGCGCGCGTTCGGCGATCCGCTCGGGCCCGTCCACTTCCGGAAGCCGCACGAGCGGATAGGCGAAGAGGCGCGGCAACAGCCCGCGGGCTGAGAGGCTGCGGGTGATCCGGACGTAGGCGGGGGCGCTGCCGCAGGAGCGGAGTTCCGCCCACACGCCCACCGCCCGCTGCCCATCCGCGATCTCCCGCGCGGCCGCCTTGAGGAACGGAAAGGCCTCCTCCAAGAACCCCTGCCGGCACAGGCGGCGGGCGAGGGCGATGCGGGAATCGTCCGCCTTCGCACGCAGCTCGGGGCGGGGCGCGGTGTCGGCCTGCTCGAGCAGCGCCTGTTCGAGGTCGGCGCCGAGCTCGGCGAGCGCCTCTTGGCCGTAGAAGGTGGTGGGGTAGCGGGCCGCCTTGCGGTACCAGCTCCGCGCCTCCCGGTCCCGGCCGAGCGCAGCACTGGCCCGCCCCGCCCAATAGGCGGCGCGCGCCCGGGAGACCGGGCTCGTGACCGCCCGATCGAGGGCGGTGAAGGCCTGAAGCGCCCGTTCCGGTCTCTGCACCAGCCGCAGCGCGATCCATCCCTCGAGCCAACGCGCCTCGGCGAACGGCCGGCCCGGCGGGGGACGGGCCCCGGCGGCGAGCGCGAAGGCCAAGGCGTGACGGCCGCGCTCCAGGGCCGCGAAAATCGCAAGGCGCCGCTGTACCCACCAGGCGGCCGGGCGCACCGGTTCCGCGGGGGGATCGAAAAGGAGCGCGGCGGCGGCATCGAGGCGGCCTTTGCGAAGCCGCCAGCGCAGGCGGTCGAACAACAGGCCGGGATCGGAACGGAGCCGCTCCGGCACCGCCTGGATGCGCGCATCCACCCCGGGCTCCGCACGCTGGAGGGCGAGCCTCGCCCGAGCCAGCCGGCGCAGCTCTGCGGGCAGCCTGGGCAACATGCGCAACACCTCCCGGTGCCGCTGCTCCCAGAGCAGGTAGCGCACCCGCTCCGCATCGAGATCCGGCGTGATCCAGTCGCCGAGGCGCCGCCGGAACCGCTCCTCGTCCACGGCATCGAGGCGGGCCCGCGGCCAAAAGCGCCGCACCCAAAACCGCGCCTCCCGCTGCCGGCCCAGCTCCGCCAGTGCCTCGGCGAGGCGCAGGGCGCCGTAGCCGGTGAGGGGGGCGCGGGAATCGAACAGGGCGGCGATCTCCTCCGGGGCCAGCCCTTCCGGCAGGGCCGCTTCGGCGAGACGACGCAGCCGCTCGGCGCCGGGCCAGTCCGGCCGCCGCGAGAGGAATCGGCGCAGTTCCCAGAAATCCGCCTCCGGGCCGCGGGCCACAAGCTCCCGCCAGCGCAGATAGTCCGCAAGGAGCGGATCGGCGATGCGATCGGCGATGTTGCGCACCGCCTTCCAGCGCCCCTCATGGGCGAGCGCGAGCGCGCGGGCGAAGGGATCGTCCAGGCGGGCCAGGAGCGGCTCCGGCACCATCAGAAGGGCGAGGGCGAATCCGGCCGCAAGTTGAGCCAGCCGCCATCTTTGCAGGTGCCGGCGCTTGCCGCCGGCCGCGGGCAAGACTATGGTCGCGGGCGATCTCCACATGCGCGGCGGTCCCTGGCCATGATGTTGCGCGGCTCGATCGTAGCCCTCGTCACCCCGTTCCGCGACGGTGCCGTCGATGAGCGGGCGTTCGCCGAGCTCGTCGAATGGCACATCCAGGAGGGCACCCACGGATTCGTCCCGGTCGGCACCACCGGGGAAAGCCCGACCTTGAGCCATGCCGAACACGAACGGGTGATCGATCTCTGCATCGAGGTGGTGGGCGGGCGCCGACCGGTGATCGCGGGCACGGGTTCGAACTCCACCGAGGAGGCGATCAGCCTCACCCGGCACGCCAAGCGGGCCGGGGCGGATGCGGTGTTGCTGGTCACCCCCTACTACAACAAGCCGACCCAGGAGGGGCTCTACGCCCATTTCAAGGCCATCCACGACGCCGTGGACATCCCGATGATCATCTACAACATCCCGGGCCGCAGCGTGGTGGACCTGGCGCCGGAGACCCTCGCACGGCTCGCGGAGCTGCCCAACATCATAGGCGTGAAGGACGCCACCGGCGACATCGTGCGGCCGCTTGTGACCGCGCAGCTGTGCGGGGAGCAGTTCGTGCAGCTGTCCGGGGAGGACGCCAACACCCTCGCCTTCCTCGCCCACGGCGGCCACGGCTGCATTTCGGTCACCGCCAATGTGGCGCCCAGGCTGTGTGCGGAGCTCCACGAGGCCTGGCAGCGAGGCGATGCGGGAGGGGCGCTTGCCATCCACCGGCGGCTGTTGCCTTTGCACCGGGCGCTGTTTGCGGAAACCAGCCCGGCACCGGTCAAATACGCCCTCGCCCGGCTCGGCAAATGCGCGGAGGCGCTGCGGCTGCCGCTCGTGCCGGTGAAGGCGGAGACCCGGCGCCTGGTGGACGAGGCGCTGCGCTTCGCCGGTTTGCTCGACGGCTGAGCGCATGGCCAAGGGCCAAGGGGCGCGGCGCACCATCGCCCAAAACCGGCGCGCCTTCCACGACTACCACATCGAAGACCGGCTCGAGGCAGGTCTCGTCCTCACCGGCACCGAGGTGAAGAGCCTCCGGGAGGGCCGGGCCAACATCAACGAGGCCTATGCCGGCGAGATGGGCGGGGAGCTGTGGCTGTTCAACGCCCACATTCCCGAATATGGGCCGGCGAACCGCTTCAACCACGAGCCCCGGCGGCCGCGCAAGCTGCTCCTCCATCGGCGCGAGATCGCCCGCCTGTTGGGCGCCATCCAGCGCCAGGGCTACACCCTGGTCCCGCTCGCGCTCTACTTCGCCCCCAACGGCAAGGCCAAGGTGGAACTGGCGCTGGCCCGGGGCAAACGGCTCTACGACAAGCGCGCCGCCGAACGCGAGCGGGAATGGCGGCGCGAGAAGGAGCGGCTTTTGCGCGGCCGCATCTGAGATCCCCGGACAAGACCCAAAACGCTCCGCGGGCGGAGCGCGGCCTCGTTCGCCGATGCGGTTCCTGATCACGCGGACCAGACCCCCCCATGGGCCGGCGCCGGCCCTATGAACAGGGTCCTCCGCGTCCGGGGCTGCGACTTTGCGCAGGGAGCAGGGAAGGCGACGGTGTGCGGGCATCGCACATCTGACCCCTCTGCGGTTGCCGCTCGCCGGCGCGAGGGTATAGGGTTTGGCATACACCAACCGGGCCTTGAGCGCCGGCGGCACAACCAAGCGAGGAGGGTCAGGCATGAAACGCCGTGAGCTGCTCAAGACGGCGGCTGTCGCCGCGCCGCTTGCCGTCTTCGCCAGACGGGGCGCGCGGGCGGCTGCGCACCGCTTCAAGCTGCATCATTTCCTCCCGCCCCAGTCCCACGCCCAGCGCAACATGCTCGAGCCCTGGGCGCGGCGGGTGGAGGAGCTCGCCGCCGGCAAGGTGGAGATCGAGATCTTCCCCTCCATGACCCTCGGCGGGCGGCCTCCCGAGCTGATCCAGCAGGTGCGGGACGGGGTGGTGGATCTGGTGTGGACGGTCAACGGTTACACCCCGGGCCAGTTCCCGCGCACCGAGGTGTTCGAGCTGCCCTTCGTCTACCGCAACGATCCGGTGGCGGCCAATCTCGCCATGTACGATCTGTTCGCGGACCAGCTCGCGCCGGAGTACCGCGGTCTGGAGGTGATGTTCCTGCACGTGCACGCCGGTCAGGCGATCTTCATGCGGGAGCGGCTGGTGCGGCGGCCGGAGGATCTGGCCGGGCTGCGGATGCGCATTCCCACCCGCACCGGTGCTTGGGTGTTGGAGGCGCTCGGGGCGTCGCCGGTGGCCATGCCGGTGCCGGAGGTGCCCCAGGCGTTGCAGAAGGGGGTGGTGGACGGCGTGCTGTTGCCGTTCGAGATCATCCCGCCGCTCAGGCTGCAGCAGCTCGTCAAATATCTGATCGAGGGCGAGCGGAGCACCCGCTTCGGCACCACCACCTTCCAGGTGTCGATGAACGGCGCCCGCTGGCGGAGCCTGCCCGAGGACGTGCAGGACGCCTTCCGCCGCGCTTCCGACCGCGCCTGGTGGGGCGAGGTGGGGCGGCGCTGGCTCGCCGCCGAGGCCGGCGGCCTCGAGGTGGCGACCGCGGCCGGGGTCGAACACATCCAGCTCAGCGCCGCGGAGACCGAGGCC
>JALSGW010000052.1 GCA_026982585.1 Alphaproteobacteria bacterium
GAGCTGCGCGCCGCAAACGAGGTACCGATCCTGATGTTGACGGCGCGCGGCGAGGTGGAGGATCGCATCCGCGGGCTCGAGGCGGGGGCGGACGACTATCTCGCCAAGCCCTTCGAGCCGCGCGAACTGCTGCTCCGCATCGCCACCATCCTGCGCCGGGCGCCTCGCGGCCGCACCCGCGAGCGGGTGCGTTTCGGACCCTATGTGTTCGATCTCAACCAGGGCGGCTTGTCGAACGGTGGTCGGCCGGTACGGCTCACCGCCGCCGAGATCGCCATGCTGGCGTTGCTCGCACGTCGCCGCGGGCGGCCTGTGAGCCGGGCCGAGCTGGCCCGGGCGGCCGGGGTGGAGGGGTCGGACCGGGCGGTGGACGTGCACATCGCCCGGCTGCGCCGCAAGATCGAACCCGATCCCCGCGCGCCCCGCTACCTCCTCACCCATCGGGGCGAAGGCTATGCGCTCGTCGTGGACGGTTAGAAACGGCCTCCACCGTCTGTCGCGATGGATCACCCGTCGGCTGCTGCCGCGCACCCTGTTGTGGCGCTCCATGCTGATCGTGGTGCTGCCGCTTGTGGTGCTGCAGCTGGTGCTGACCGTGATCTTCTACAACCGCCATTGGGACACCGTGACCCGCTGGCTCGCCACCGGCGTTGCGGGAGAGGTGGCGCTCACCGTGTCCTGGTTCGAGGAAGCGGACAGTCCGGAGGCGCGCAAGGCGATCCTCGACCGTATCCGCACCCACACCGGGCTCAAGATCTCCTTCGAGCCCGGAGGCGATCTCGAGACGGCGATCCGCGCCATCGGCATCGACCAGCGCGCGCTCGGGCACATCGACAGCAAGATCGTCGAAGCCTTCGACGACAAGCTCACCCATCCCTTTGCCGTGGATCTCCGTTCCTACTGGCCGAAGCGGGTGGTGGTCTACGTCCAGCTCGAGGACGGGCTCCTGCGGGTGCTCGCACCGCGCAAGCGGGTGACCAGCACCACCACCGGCATCCTGCTCGCCTGGATGATCGGCGCCTCGGTGGTGCTCACCGCGGTGGCCATCTACTTCATGGGGCTCCAGGTGCGGCCGATCCGGGTGCTGGCCCAGGCCATGGACAGTTTCGGCAAGGGCCGGGACGTGGGCGACGTCACGCCCCGCGGACCCTTGGAGGTGCGCAAGGCGGCCCATGCCTTCAACGTCATGCGCCGGCGCATCCTCCGTTTCGTGCAGCAGCGCACCGAGATGCTGTCGGCCATCAGCCACGATCTGCGCACCCCGCTCACCCGCATGCGGCTCGCCCTCGAGCTCATGCGCGAGCAGGGCGACGGGGCGGTGCGGGAGCTGGTGGCGGATGTGGAGGAGATGCACCGTCTGGTGGCCACCTATCTCGACTTCGCCCGCGCGGAGGGCAGCGAGGGGGTGGAGGAGGTGGAGCTCGGGCGGCTGCTCGCGAGCGTGTGCGAGCGGTTCCAGCACAACGGCGTGCGGGTGCGGCTCGAGGCCGAAGCCGGACTGCGGCTGCCGCTGCGGCCGTTGGCCTTCCGGCGCTGCCTGGCCAACCTGCTCGACAATGCGGTGCGGGTGGGAGCGGAGGTGCGGGTGCGGGCGCGCAAGCGTCCGGAGGCGTTCGAGATCGTGGTGGAGGACGACGGTCCCGGAATCCCGGAGAGCGAGCGGGAGAACGTGTTCCGTCCCTTCTACCGCCTGGACAAGGCGAGGCGGGCGGAGACCGGAGGTTCCGGTCTCGGTCTCACCATCGCCCGCGACATCGTGCTCGCCCACGGGGGCGAGCTCACCCTCGGGCGCTCGGACCTCGGCGGGCTCGCCGCCACCATCCGGCTGCCGCGGTGAGACAAGCCGGCGCTTGTCAGATCGGCCGTGCCGCCGCTAGCTCCCTCGCGGGGCTGTGGGGGAGGGATCCCAGGTGCCGGTGATCGCCCTGGTCCGCACCGCATACGCCTATGTGCTCCACGAACAGGGTCGGCTGGTGCGGCTCGCCCTGCCCTGGATCGCCATCGCCTATGCGGTGGGACTGCTCGGCAATCTGCTGGGCGGCGCTTCGATCCGGGTGGGCTGGACCGCAGCCGGCATCATCAACTGGTTCGGCTACTCGGCGGTGGCGGTGGCCTGGCTGCGGCATCTGGTGTTGGGCGAACCCTGGCCGCGCTGGATGGCGCCGGTCACCCCCTTCGTGCTGCGCTTCATGTTCGCCACCGTGCTGCTGGTGCTGCTGGTGGCGGTGCCCACGGCCCTGGTGGCGGCGCTCCTGAGCCTGGTGCTGGGGGCGCTGCTGGGACCCCAGGCGGGGGGTTCGGCGGCGCTGGTGCTGGCCCTGGGGCTCGGCCTTTGGGCCTATGTTCATCTCATCTTCCTGCCCTTTTCGCGGGCCGTCGGCGAGCGGCTCGACCTCGCCGCCTGCTACCGGCTGGTCAAGGGCCGGGCGCTGCCCCTGCTGTTCGGTTTCCTGCTCGCCGTGCTGCCGCTGATGCTGGTCGCGGCGCTGGGCGCTTCCATGCTGGCGGCGCTGCTGCCCCTCGCCGAGGGCGAGGCCCGGCTGCCCTCCGAGGGCGGGCCGCCGAGCCCGGGCGGGGTGCTGGTGGATCTGCTGATGCTGGCGGCGAGCTACGCCGATGCCGCCATCACCGCAAGCTTCCTCGCCGGCGCCTACGTGCAGCTGATCCGGCCGGGGGATCCCCCGCCGCCCGCGCGACACTTCGGGCAGTCCTCGCCCTAGGGCGCGAGCGCGCGCAGATAACGGGCCAGCGCCGCGAGCTCCCCCGCGATGTGACGGTGGCGGCGGCGCTGTTCCGCATCCTCACCCCACTGCTCCAGCTCCCACAGCTCCTCCAGATAGGCGAGCTGGAAGGCCTGCGCGCCGTCGATCCGGGTTTCCAGGAGGGCGAGCGCGAGGATCAGCGATCCCGTCTCGCGGGCCGCCCCGTGGACCCCGACCAGGCGCCAGTCGTCGAGTTCGTCGAGCGCGTGGCGCAGGCGCAGGAGAGCCGATCGGGGCTGGTCAATGGGCTGGATGCCGTGGACCGGTTGCAGCCGCACCCCGTAGCGGGCCTCCGCCCAGTCGAGCCACGGTTGCCAGGCCTGACGCTGGCGGTCCACCAGCGCCTCGGGATGCTGTGCCCGGTAGCAGAGGAGATCCCAGCGTCCCACCTCGAGCGCCTCCTCGATGGCATCCCGGCGCCGGGCGGGCAGCTGGTCCAGCACGGTGGCGGCGAGGCGGGTGAGCGGCATGGTGCGGGGATCGACCCGTTCCGCCACGCTCCGCCATTCCGCCGCCACCCCTTGCGCGAGGGCCAGGGTGGGCAGGGTGAGGGGCGTGCCCTTGGGCGTGCGCACCGGCTTCTGGTCGAGCCGCACCTGCCAGCCCTCCGCGGCGGCGGCGAGCGCGACCTCGCGGTAGAAGCGCTTCACCGCACCCGCTCCTCGATCACGGTGAGCAGTTCATCGAAGCGGGCGAGCACCCGCACCGCCCCCGCTGCGGCCAGCTCCCCGGGAGGATGATTGCCCCAGCTCACGCCGATCGGAAGCGCTCCCGCCGCCCGCGCCATGTCGATGTCGTAGGTGGTGTCGCCCACCAGCAGGGTGGTCTCCGGCTCCGCCCCGATCTCGGCCATGGCCGCCTCCAGCATGGCCGGATGGGGCTTTGAGGGATGGCGATCGGCGGTCTGGAGGGTGACGAAATGGTCCAGGAGGCCGTGTGCCTCCAACACCCGAAGCGCTCCCTTGCGGCTCTTGCCGGTGGCAATACCGAGCAGCAGATCCCGCTCGCGCAGCGCGTCGAGCACGTCCCGCGCGCCGGCGAACAGGGGATCCACCTCCTGCTCGGCCAGATCCGCCAGATAGGCGTCGCGATAGGCCCGCGCGATGCGGGTCACGAGCCCGTCCTCGGGCCGGGGCAGCAGGGCGGCGATGGCCTGCTCGAGGGAGAGCCCCACGATGCGGCGCACCGCCTGCGGAGCGGGGGGCGGCAGGCCGGCCGCGCGGAAGGCCCGCCGGGCGGAGCGGACGATGCGCGCCTGGCTGTCCACCAGCGTGCCGTCGAGGTCGAAGACCGCAAGCCGCATGCGCCGCTCCATCTGGTTCTGCTGTCCGCTCATCTGGCCCCCGGCGGGGCGGCGGCAAGGGCCCGACCGGAGCGGCTGGGCAGCCGGCCGGGGCGCTGGTAGCTTGGCCGGCGCGGATGGACCATGCGGGGAGGGGGCGATGTCATGAGCATCTGGGGCAAGCTGGCCGGCGCCTCCGCGGGGTTCGTGCTGGGCGGCCCGCTGGGAGCGCTTCTGGGCGCGCTCGCCGGGCATCTGTTCGATCGATGGCAACAGGAAGGAGCGCTTTCGCAGGAGGCGGACGAGGCGCTGTGGACCGATCCCACCGAGGCGCGGCGGCTTGCCTTCACGACCGCCCTGGTGGCGCTCGCCGCCAAGCTGGCCAAGGCCGACGGGGTGGTGAGCCGGGTCGAGATCGACGCCTTCAAGCGCGCCTTCGATCTGGGCGACCAGGACCGGAGACGGGTGGCCGAGCTCTACAACGAAGCCAAGAACACGCCCCACGGCTTCGAGGACTATGCCCGCCAGATCGCCGAGCTGCTCGACTACGACCACGCCCTGCTCGAGGAGCTGTTGGACGGACTGTTCGCGGTGGCGGCGGCGGATGGCCGCTTTCATCCCGCCGAGGAGTCCTTCCTGGCCCGGGTGGCGGAGATCTTCGGCTTCAGCCGGGCCGAGTTCGAGACCGCCAAGAGCCGCTGGCGGGCGAGCCGCGCCCCGCAGGAGCAGCGCCCCGACCCCTATGCCGTGCTCGGGGTTTCGCCCGATGCGAGCGAGCAGGAGATCAAGGAGGCCTATCGCCGGCTGGTGCGCGACTACCACCCGGACCGGCTGGTGGCGCTCGGCCTGCCCGAGGATTTCGTGAAGCTGGCCAACGAAAAACTCGCTGCCATCAATGCGGCCTACGAGACCATCAAGAAACAGCGCGGCTTCTCCTGAGCGCACGCGCAGGCCGCTCGGACGGGTCTCCGGCTTCGGGCAGTGGGCCGGCTGGCTCGTGGCCCTCGGGCTCGCCGTCCGCGTCGCGGTTGCATCCGCGGCGGGCGAAGAGCAGCTTGTCCGGCAGGCGGGGTTTGCGCCCGATCAGGTCGCCTATCTGGTGGCGGATGCGACAAGCGGACGGGTGCTCGCGCTCGCGCGCGGGGATGCGCCGGCCCCGCCGGCCTCCACCGCCAAACTCGTGACCGCACTCGCGGCGCTCGAGCTGCTCGGCCCGCGATCCCGCCTCGCCACCCGGCTCTATGTGCGCGGCGCCATCGCGGACGGGGTGCTTTCCGGCGAGCTGGTGTTGGAGGGCGGAGGCGATCCCACCCTGGACCTCGACGGCCTCCACGCCCTCGCCCTCGCCCTCCGGCGGGCGGGGGTGCGGGAGCTGCGGGGACGGTTCCTGCTCGCGGACGGGCTGTTTTCCAGGCGATCCGAGATCGCCGCCGGCGAACCCGTGGGTGCGGCCTACAATCCCGGCGTGGGTCCGCTCGCGGTGGCCTTCAACCGGGTGCGGCTGCTGTGGCGGTCGGGACGTCCCTATACGGTGCCGCCCTTGTTCGAGGCGGAGCTGGAGGCGGTGGCCGAGCCGGGGGCGGTGGTGGGCCGGTCGGAGCGCTCGGGGCGGACGGTGTGGCGTCTCGGTGCCGAGGCCCGGGAACGGGTGCGGGCGCTTCCGGTGCGCGACGGGGGCATGCAGGCGGCCCGTCTGTTGCGCCGTCTTGCCGGCTTCTACGGCATCCGGCTGCCGCCGCCCGAGAGGGGCCCTGTGGGAGCGGGCGCCCGTC
>JALSGW010000053.1 GCA_026982585.1 Alphaproteobacteria bacterium
CTCCCACACCGCATAGCCGCGCCCGCGCCTGGGTGCCGCCGTGTAGCCGAGCTGCGCCGGGGCATCGGTTCGCGCCGGGCGCAGCACCGCCTCCACCAGCGCCGCGAGTCTGCGGCTCCGCTGGACTTCCAGCCGCACCGGGCGGCTGTGGGGAGCGAAGGTCCCGGCCAGCACCGGCGCGCCCGCCGGCGGCGGCTCCCCTGCGGCCCCCCGCTCCCGTCCGAGATCGCGAAGCAGCCGCAGCAGTTGCGGGTCGCGCGGTTCCCGTGCGGCGGCCTCCTGGACCAGCTGCAGCGCGGCGCCGTCGAGGAGCGCCACCCTCCCGCTCGGACGCGCGATCCACAGGCCCAAGCCGTGGAAGGGCACGAGCTCTCCTGTCGGCTGCCGGCGCGCCGTCATCGATCCGACGAAGGAGAAGCGGGAGAACGGTCCTGCGACCGCTCTCCCCAAACCGTCACGAGAAGGCTGCCCCGCCTCCGCCTCCCTCGCCGCCGCTCGTGAAGAATCCGCCTGCGGCGCTGTTGCGGGAGGACAGCAGCACCATCACCGCCGGCGCAGTTCCGGCCGCGACGGCGCCGAAGCGCTTGAGCGCCTCTCGACGCTCCATCGCGCGCGGGGCCCTTTCCTTGTGCTGCTTGTTCTCGCTCATGCGGGTCTCCCCCTGCTTGACGCGTGCGGGACCAACCCGCGCGCGGTTAACATTAACGGCAGCCCGACGCCTGGCGTCAATCGCCCAAAACGATAGCGCAAGCTTTCCGGCCCTCCAAGCCGAGGCCGCTCACCCGCGGTCAACCCGTTGCCAGAGCTTGGAGTGCGCGCGTTGCGGAACGGTTGTGCCGCTCCTCCGGCCATCCGGCGGCGCAAATACCCGAGTGCGCCTGCTGGGGCGGCGGCGGGCGCTTTCGCGCCCTCTTGCAGGGGGGCGTCGGGCGGCCGATATTGGCCCGCGGAAGGCTGGCTGCGGACGGCGGGAGCGCGAACCGGGTCAGGCCCGGAAGGGAGCAGCCCTAAGCGATGGCCCGTCGGGTCGCAGACCAGTCTTCCGCCAGGGTCCGGACCCGTCGATGACCAGTCCCGCCACCGTCTACCGCGTCCTGGCGCGCACTTATCGGCCCAGCAGACTCTCCGAGCTCGTCGGCCAGGACGCGCTGGTGCGCACCCTCAGCCAGGCCTTCGCCACCGGTCGGCTGGCGCATGCCTTCCTGTTCGCGGGCATGCGCGGGGTGGGCAAGACCACGGTGGCGCGCATCCTCGCCCGGGGCCTCAACTGCACCGGTCCCGACGGCCAGGGCGGCCCCACCCCGGAGCCCTGCGGCGTCTGCTCCAACTGCCGGGCGATTGCGGAGGAGCGGTCCTTGGATGTGATCGAGACCGACGCCGCGTCCCACACCGGCAAGGACGACATCCAGGAGATCATCGAGGGCATCCAGTACGCGCCCGCCGAGGCGCGGTTCAAGGTCTACATCTTCGACGAAGTCCACATGCTCTCGGAGAAGGCCTGGAACAGCCTGCTCAAGACGGTGGAGGAGCCGCCCCCGCACGTGAAGTTCATCTTCGCCACCACCGAGGTGCGCAAGGTGCCCCTCACCGTGCTCTCCCGCTGTCAGCGTTTCGATCTGCGGCGGGTGGATGCCGCCACCCTCGCCGGTCACCTGGAGCGGGTGTGCCGGCGCGAGGACATCGCCTTCGAGCCCCGGGCGCTGTCGCTGATCGCCCGCGCCGCGGAGGGGTCGGTGCGCGACGCCCTGTCGCTCCTGGACCAGGCGGTGCTGGCGGGCGACGGGGCGGTGCGGGCGGCCGAGGTGGAGCGCATGCTCGGCCTCGCCGACCGGGGACGCCTGTTCGATCTCTTCGAGCGGGTGATCCGCGGCGACATGGAGGGGGCGCTGGAGGCGCTCGGGGTGCTGTGGGAGCGGGGTGCCGAGCCGGAGGCGCTGGTCCGCGACCTGCTCGATGCGGTGCATGGGCTCACCCGCCTCAAACTGCGGGCCGAGGCCGGGCTCGAGCTGGTGCTCGGCGAGGAGCTCTTGGCCCGGGCGCGGGCGCTGGCGGCGGCCTGCGACCATCCCCGGCTGCAGCGGCTGTGGCAGATGCTGCTCAAGGGGCTCGGCGAGGTGCAGACGGCGCCGGATCCCCTGGCGGCGCTGGAGATGCTGTTCGTGCGGCTGTGCTGCGTGTCCGATCTGCCGCCGCCGGGAGAACTCGCCCGCATGCTGCGGGAAGAGGGCGGGGCGGCGCCCGTGCGCCGTCCGCAGCCGCCAGCACCCGGGGCCGCGGTGTCCGCAGGCGAGGCGCCGGCCGTACCGAAGAATGCGCCTCAAGCCGGTCCGCAGCCGGCTTCCTGGGACGGTCCGCGGGCCGTCTACGAAGCCCTGCGGGCCGCGGCCAAATGGCCGCTCGCCGCCTGGTTCTACCGGGGGGCGCGGGTGGCGCGGCTGGAGCCGGGCCGCATCGAGCTGGCGCTGGCCGAGGGGGTGCCGCGCGGCTTCGTGGGCGAGCTCAAGGCGGCGCTGGAGGAACTCTCGGGACGGCGGTGGGTGATCGTCCTCGCCCAAAGCGAAGCCTCGGCCCGCACCCTGAGCGAAGAGGACGAGGCCGCGCGTTTGCGGCGCATCGCCGAGGTCGCGCAGGAGGAGGTGGTGCAAAAGGCGCTCGCTTTGTTTCCCGGCGCCCGGGTTGTGGACATCCGCAGGCGGGAGCCACAGATGGAGGCCGACGGGAAGCCCAGAAGGAGCGAGCCGGCATGAAGAACATCGCCAACATGCTCAAGGAGGCGCAGAAGCTGCAGGCGCGCATGGCCGAGCTGCAGGCCAAGCTCGAGCAGCTCGAGGTGGAGGGCCAGGCGGGCGGCGGTCTCGTGCGCGTGGTGCTGAACGGCAAGGGCGAGATGCGCCGGGTGCGCCTCGATCCCTCGATCGTGGATCCGGGTGAGGTGGAGGTGCTCGAGGATCTGCTGGTGGCGGCGGCGGGAGACGCCAAGAGCAAGCTCGAGCGGATGGTGCAGGAGGAGATGGGCAAGCTCACGGGCGGCCTGCCGTTTCCGCCCGGCATGAAGCTGCCCTTCTAGGACCGGATGGTGGCGCCCGAGATCGAACGGCTGATCCGGCAGCTCGCGCGGCTTCCCGGACTCGGTCCGCGGTCCGCGCAGAAGGCGGCCTTGGCGCTCCTCAAAAGGCCCGGCTTGCTCCTCGAGCCGCTCTCCGCCGCCCTCCAGGAGTGCGCCCAGCGGGTGCGGCGTTGTTCGCGCTGTCGCAATCTGGACGTCTCCGATCCCTGCGGCGTGTGCGCCGATCCCGAGCGCAGGCGGCAGCAGCTGTGCGTGGTGGAGGAGGTGGAGGACCTCTGGGCCGTCGAGCGGATCGGCAGCTTTCGGGGCATTTATCATGTGCTGGGCGGCACCCTTTCGGCGCTGGACGGGGTGGGACCGGAGGAACTCGGCGTGGGTACGCTGTTGCGCAGGCTCGCCGAGGAGGGGGTGGAGGAGGTGATCCTCGGCCTGAGCGCCACCGTGGAAGGGCAGACCACCGCGCACTATCTGGCGGAGCGGCTCAAGTCCGCGGGCGTGCGGGTCACCCGGCTGGCCTTCGGCGTGCCCATGGGCGGCGAGCTCAACTATCTCGACGAGGGAACCCTCGAGGCGGCGCTCCGCGCCCGACAGCCGGTGGAATAGCGGCGGGCGGCGGCGACCTGCGGGATGCGTCATGGCGGTGTTGCGCATACTCACATATCCCCACCCCATGCTCCGCCGCAAGGCCGAGCCGGTGGCGGCGGTGACCGATGAGGTGCGGCGGCTGCTCGACGACATGCTCGAGACCATGTACGCAGCACCCGGCATCGGCCTCGCCGCGCCCCAGGTGGGGGTGCCGCTGCGCCTGGTGGTGGCCGACGTCTCCGAAGACAAAAGCGCCCCGTTGCGCCTTGTGAATCCCCGCATCCTCTCTCGGTCCGAGGAGACGGCGAGCGCCGAGGAGGGCTGTCTGAGCCTGCCCGACCTCTATGCCGAGGTGAGGCGGCCCTCTGCGGTGGAGGTAAGCTTTCTCGACGAACACGGATCGGAAAAGCGGCTGCGGGCGGAGGGCACGCTGGCCCGCTGCCTGCAGCACGAGCTGGATCATCTCGACGGAATCCTGTTCATCGACCATCTGTCCCTGGTGCGCCGCAACCTGCTCCTGCGCAAATATCAGAAGCAGCGCCGCGCCCGGGCCAGCGCCTGAGGTCCATGAGCCTGCGCATCGTCGTCTTCGCAAGCGGCGCCTTCGCCGTGCCCCCGCTTCGAGCGCTCGCCGCGGATTTCCCGCTCGAAGCGGTCTACACCCAGCCGCCGCGGCCCAAGGGGCGGGGCCATCGCACCCAGCCCACCCCGGTCCAGGAGGCGGCCGCGGCGCTCGGGATCGCGACCCTGCGCACGCCCGCGAGGCTCGGCGCGGAGGTGGTGGAGGAGCTGCGGGCGCTCGCGCCCGATGTGGCGGTGGTCGCCGCCTACGGCCTCATCCTGCCGCCCGAGCTGCTCGCCGTGCCCAGGCTCGGGTGCGTCAACATCCACGCCTCGCTGCTGCCCCGCTGGCGGGGGGCAGCACCCGTCGCACGGGCCATCGAGGCCGGCGACCGGGAGAGCGGGGTGAGTTTTTTCGTCATGGATGCGGGCGTGGACACCGGTCCGCTGCTCGAGCGGATCGCCCTTCCCATCGGGCCCGAGGAGCGGGCCTGGCAGCTCGAAGCGCGTCTTGCGGCACGGGCGGCGGAGGAGGTGGGGCGGGTGCTTAGGGACTATGCCGCGGGACGGCTGGTGCCGGTGCCGCAACCCGAGGAGGGAGCCTGTTACGCCGCCAAGCTCAGGAAGGAGGAGGGGCGGCTGGACTTTCGGGCCTGCGCTTCGCTGCTGGCGCGCCGGGTGCGGGCCTTCGACCCCTGGCCCGGATGCTGGTTCCTGCACCGCGGGGTGCGGCTTCGGGTCTTGGATGCGGTGGCGGTGGAGGGCGCGGGTCCTGCCGGGACGGTGATCGCAGAGCCGCTCGTGGTCGCCTGCGGCCGCGGGGCGCTGGATATACGCTCGCTCCAGCGCGAGGGGCGGCGCCCTCTGGACAGCGCGGCGCTCTTGCGCGGTTTTCCCATTCCCCTCGGGACGCGCCTTGGATGATCCATGCCCCGCTATCTGCTGCTCGTCGAATACGACGGTGGACCCTTCCGGGGCTGGCAGCGGCAGGCCAACGGACCGTCGGTGCAGGAGCGGCTCGAACAGGCCATCTTCGCCTTCTCGGGCGCGCAGGTCTCCGCCTGTGCCGCCGGGCGCACCGACGCCGGCGTGCATGCGCTGCTGCAGCCGGTGCACGTGGACCTGCCCCGCGATTACGCCCCCGAGACCCTGGTCGGGGCGATCAACCACCATCTGCGACCGGACCCCATCGCGGTGCTGGAGGCGCGCGAGGTGGAACCCTCCTTCCACGCGCGCTTTTCCGCCTTAAAGCGGCGCTATCTCTACCGCATCCTCAACCGCCGGGCGCCTCCCGCGCTCCTGCGCGGCCGGGTCTGGCACGTGGTTCCGCCTTTGTGTGCGGAACACATGCAGGAGGCCGCCCAGCGGCTGGTCGGGCGGCATGACTTCACGAGCTTTCGCGCCGCCGAATGCCAGGCCCGCACGGCGGTCAAGACCCTCGACCTTTTGGTGGTGGAGCGGCGCGGCGAGATGGTGGAAGTGCGGGCCGAGGCGCGCTCCTTCCTCCACCACCAGGTGCGCAACATGGTGGGAAGCCTGGTGCTGATCGGTCTCGGGCGGCGCCCCGTGGAATG
>JALSGW010000054.1 GCA_026982585.1 Alphaproteobacteria bacterium
GCCACCACCACTCGGGCCTCGAGCCCAAGCCGCAGGAGATTGGCCCGCAACACCGCCGCCCGGCGCGGCGAGCGGTCCACCGCCAGAACCCGAGCACCGGCGCAGGCGAGCTGGAAGGTCTTGCCGCCCGGCGCGGCGCAGAGATCCAAGACCGGCTCGCCCGCCACCGGCCCCAGCAAGCGCGCCGCCAGCGCCGCCGCCGCATCCTGCACCCAAAACGCCCCCTCCGCATAGCCGGCGAGGGTCTCGACCGGCGCCGTCGCCCGACGCAGGGTGCCGTCCGGCAGGATCCGCGCCTCGAGCCGCCGCGCCCAGCCCTCGGGATCCTCCTTCACCTGGAGGTCCAAAGGCGGCTCGTCCAGATGCGCCCGCGCAATGGCAAGCGCCTCCGCTTCGCCGAAATGCCGCACCCAGCGCCGCCACAGCCAGGCGGGGGTGTTGAGCCGAGCCGCCTGTTCGGGTGCGAGCGGCGCGGGCGGTGCGGCGGCAAGCCGGCGCAACACCGCGTTGACCAGCCCGGCATAGGCGGGCGCGCGCCTTCGGGCGAGCGCCACCGTCGCCGCCACCGCGGCGTAGGGCGGGGTTTTGAGGAACAGGAGCTGGGCGGCGCCGAGCCGCAACAGATTGGCCACGAGCCGCTTGGGACGGCGGCCGAGCAGGGGGGCGAGCGCCCGGTCGATCTCGCCCAGACGGCGGAACACGGTGGCATACAGGCGGCGGGCGAAGGCGCGATCGCGCGGCTCCAGGCGCGCGGTCAGGGGATGGCGCTGGAACAGCTCCTCCGCCGCCCGGCGCGCCGGACCGAGCGCCCCCTCCACCACCGCCAGCGCGAGCGCCCGGCTCAAAAGCCCCTGGTCCCGCTCCATCACCGGCCATCGTCGTCGCGGGTGAGCGCGCGGTCGATCAGATCCACCGTGTTGGCGGCGCCATAGTGGGCGATGAAGGAGCCGAACCGGGGCCCCTCGCTCTGGCCGAGCAGCACCTCGTAGAGGGTCTTGAACCATGTGCGCAAGGGCGCATAGCCGTGGCGCCTGCCGATCGCATAGAGCTCCGCCTGGATCTCCTCGGCCGACGGCCGATCGCCCAGAGAGGCGAGGTAACGGCGCAGCTCCGACAAGGCCGCCCGGTCGCGCGCGTCCGGAGCGCGATAGCGTTTGTTGGGCGCCACAAAGTCCCGATAATAGGCGAGCGCCCGCTCCACCAGCACGGCCAGCTCGGGATGGCTCTCGGGCGTCGCCGCGGGGCGGTAGCTCCGGATGAACTTCCACAGCACCTCGGCCTGCTCCGCATTGGTCACGCTCGCGAGGTTGAGCAACATGCCGTAGCTCACGGGAAGCTCGGCCCGGGGCGGATCGCCGCCGTGGAGATACCAGACCGGATTGGCGAGCCGCTTGCGCGGGTCCGACTCGGCGTGATAGGCCTGGAGCTGCTGGAAATATTCGTCGACGTGACGCGGGATCACGTCGAAATAGAGACGTTTCGCCCTGCGCGGTTCCTTGTAGAGGAATAGCATGAGGCTTTCCTTGGTTCCGTAACGAAGCCATTCCTCGATCGTGATACCGTTGCCCTTGGATTTCGAGATCTTCTCGCCCTTCTCGTCGAGGAACAGTTCGTAGATGAAGCCGAGCGGCGGGGTGCCGCCGAGGATGCGGCAGATCTCCCCGGAGAGCCGGACCGAATCGATGAGGTCCTTGCCCGCCATCTCGTAGTCGATGCCGAGGGCGGTCCAGCGCAGCGCCCAGTCGGCCCGCCACTGCAGCTTGCAGTGGCCGCCCGTGACCGGCAGCTCCACCAGTTCGCCGTCCTCGTCCCGGAACAGCACCGTGCCCCGCTCGGGCCGGCATTCCAGGATCGGCACCTGCAGCACGCGGCCCGTCTTGGGGGAGATGGGCAGGATGGGGCTGTAGGTGGCGCGGCGCTCCGGGCCGAGGTGGGGGAGCACCACCTGGCGGATCGCCTCGTGACGCTCGAGCACCCGCAGCAGCACCGCATCGAAGCGGCCGGAGCGGTAGCATTCGGTGGCGGAGAGGAATTCGTAGGCGAAGCCGAAGGCGTCCAGGAACGCGCGCAGCCGGGCGTTCATATGGGCGCCGTAGGATTCGTGGGTGCCGAAGGGATCCGGGATGCGGGTCAGGGGCTTGCCGAGATGGGGCACGAGCGCCTCGGGATCGGGCACATTGTCCGGGATCTTGCGCAGCCCGTCCATGTCGTCGGAAAAGCAGATCAAGCGGGTCGGCCAGTCGCTCAGCCGCGCGAACACCTGCCGGATCAGGGTGGTGCGGAACACTTCGGCGAAGGTGCCGATGTGCGGCAGCCCCGAGGGACCGTAACCGGTGGCGAACAAGACGTGCCCCTTCTCGGGCGGGCGCCGTTCGATGCGCGCGAGAAGCTTCCAGGCCTCCACCGCCGGCCAGGTCCTGACCTCCCGAAACAGCTCCCGCTCGCGCTCTCGCTCCACCACCTGCACCTCCGCCGATGCGGGCCGCGCGGCTCATAGCAGGTTCCCCGAGCCGCCTGAAGGCCGGCCGCTCGCCCGCGCCTCATGTCCTACCATGGTACATATGCCTTCACCGGTCCTTAAGGCGCCCCGGGGTAGTGGATCCGGGCCTGGATGCGGGGAGAGCGCCCATGCGTGGATGGGGAAAACTCGCGGTCGCGGTTGTGGCCGCTTCGCTCGCAGCGGTGTCCGAGGCCGGTGCGGTGCCGTCGGTGTTGCGGGGGGCGGTGCTCGGGCTCGAACAGCAACTCGATCGGGCGCGCATGCAGCTCGCCTCGCTGCAGGACGGTCTGGATGCGGGCGCGGTCTCCGCGGGGCTTCCGATCGCCGCCGTGGGTGCCGAACTGGCGGGCGGCGGCCCCGACACCTTTGCGGCGGCGCTGGCCCGCACCGTGCGGCGGCTTCAGGCCCGCCTCGCGCTCCTGCGCGAACAGGACGGCGGCCTTACAAGCCCGCGCGGGCAGGCGCTGTTGCGCTATATGGAGGACCAGCTCGCCGAGCTGGACGCCGTGCTCGCGGCCTGGCCGGATGCCGATTCCGAGCCGCAGAGGCGGGCGTTGGTGGCGCGCGCCGAGCGGGCGCTCGGGCAGCTCGACGGCGCCCTTGCGGCACTTCGCACCCTGCGCTGAGGGGCAAGCGGCGCCCGCGCCGGGCGCATGCCGCTCTCGAAGACGCTCAATCGCCGCTCATGCGCGCGCCGGCCCGCACCCGCACGCGCCAGAAATCCCGGCCCTTGTCGTCGATCACCAGAAAGGCGGGCATGTCCCGCACCTCGATCCGCCACACGGCTTCCATACCGAGGTCCTCGAAGTCGATCAGCTCGACCCGGGTGATCATGTCCCGCCCCACCCGGGCGGCGGCGCCGCCGATGGTGGCGAGATAGAATCCGCCGTAGCGGCGGCAGGATTCGGCCACCTCCCGGCCGCGGTTGCCCTTGGCCAGGGTGACCAGCGCGCCGCCGTGGGCCTGGAACAGCGGGATATAGGGATCCATGCGGGCCGCGGTGGTGGGACCGAAGGAGCCCGAGGCGCGTCCCTCGGGAGTCTTGGCCGGTCCGGCGTAGTAGATGGGATGTTCCTTCATATAGGCGGGAAGCTCGCCGCCCTCGGCAAGCCGCGCTGCGATGCGCTTGTGGGCGAGATCCCGGGCCACCACCAGCGGCCCGTCGAGCACGAGCGGGGTGCCCACCTCGAGCCGGCCGAGCTGGGCCCGGATGTCCGCCATCGGGCGGCGGAGATCGATGCGCACCGCCTCCCCGACCCGCACCTCGACCTCGGGCAGGTAACGGGCGGGATCGGTCTCGAGCTGCTCCAGGAACACGCCCTCTTCGGTGATCTTGGCCTTGATCTGCCGGTCGGCGGAACAGGAGACGCCGATGGCGATCGGCAGCGAGGCGCCGTGGCGGGGCAGCCGCACCACCCGCACGTCGTGGCAATAGTATTTGCCGCCGAACTGGGCGCCGATGCCGAGCTCGCGGGTCATGGCGAGGATGCGCTGTTCGAGCTCGAGGTCGCGGAAGGCGCGGCCGCGCGGGCTGCCGGTGGTGGGAAGCCCGTCGAGCTCCCGGCAGCTCGCGAGCTTGACCACCTTGAGCGCCTGTTCCGCCGACAGACCACCCACCACCACCGCCAGATGATAGGGCGGACAGGCGGTGGTGCCGATGCGGGCGATCTTGTCCTCGAGCCAGGCGAGCATGCGCTCCGGCTCCAACAGGCGCGGGGTCTCCTGGAACAGGAAGGTCTTGTTGGCGGAACCGCCGCCCTTGGCGATGAACAGGAACCGGTACTCCCGCCCCGGCACCGCCTCGATGTCGATCTGGGCCGGCAGGTTGTCGCCGGTGTTGCGCTCGGCGAAGGTGGAGAGGGGGGCGAGCTGCGAGTAGCGGAGATTGTGTTCCCGATACACGCGCCGGATGCCGGCGCTGAGGCCCCGCACGTCGTCGCCCCGCGTCCACACCATCTGGCCCTTCTTGGCCACCACGATGGCGGTGCCGGTGTCCTGACAGCTCGGATATTCCCGCGCGGCGCTGATGACGGCGTTCTTGAGCAGCTCCAGCGCCACGAACCGGTCGCCGGCCGAGGCCTCGGGATCGTCGAGGATGGCGCGCAGCTGGGCGAGGTGGGAGGGGCGGAAGAGATGGTGGAGGTCGAAAAAGGCCCTGCGGGCGAGCTCCGCGAGCAGATCCTCCGCCACCCGGAGCACCCGCTCGCCCCCGCAGTCCACCACATCCAGCCCCTCGAGCGCGAGCGGCCGGTAGGGGGTGCGGTCCTCCTCCAGCTGGAAGAGGGGTTGGAACCAGTCCTCGGTTTCAGATGCAGCGTCCACCGTCCACCTCCAGCACCGCTCCGGTGATCATCTCCGCCTCCTCTCCGACCAGAAACAACGCCGCCTGGGCGATGTCGTTCGGGGTGGAGAAGCGTCCCCAGGGAATGGTGGCGAGGAACTGCGCCCGCCGCTCGGGCGTGTCCTCGCCGAGGAAGGTCGCAAGCAGCGGCGTCTCCCCCGCCACCGGTGCGAGCGCCACCACCCGGATGCGGTCTTGGGCGAGTTCCACCGCCATGGCCTTGGTGAGCCCGTGCACCGCCGCCTTGCTGGCGTTGTACCAGACCAGCCCCGGGCGGGGCCGGATGCCGGCGGTGGAGCCGACGTTCAGGATCACCCCGCCGCCCGCCGCCCGCAGATGGGGCACGGCGGCATGGGCCATGTTGAAGATCGCCTTGACGTTGACCGCGAACAGACGGTCGAACTCCTCCTCGCCCACCTCCAGCATGGGCCGGTTGCGGTGGCTGATGCCGGCGTTGTTGACCACGATGTCGAGCCGGCCCAATCGCGCCACCGCGGCGTCCACGGCGTCACGCACCTCGCCGAAGCGGGCGACGTCGCACGAAAGCGCAAGACCCGGGCGGGCCAGCCCGGCGACCACCCGCTCCGCCCCCGCCCGGTCCCGGTCCAGCACCGCCACCGCCGCCCCCTCGGCGGCGAACCGTTCGGCGATGGCGCGACCGAATCCCGAGGCGCCGCCTGTCACCACCGCCACCTTGCCGGCAAGCCTCACCTCTCCTCCCCCTCTTCGTTCCCGTCCACACGCCCCGAGACCCCGAACTCGGCCCTGAGCCGGGGACCGTGCTCGTCGAGCGCCGGCACCCGCCGCGGCTCGGCATCCCCCTCGTCGGTGAACCACGCGCCCCGCGCGAGGATCTCCACCTCGCCGCCCCGCTCGAGCCCCACCCGGCGCAGGCGTCGCTGCGGATGACGGCAGAGATCCTCGAGGCTGCTGAGCCGGG
>JALSGW010000055.1 GCA_026982585.1 Alphaproteobacteria bacterium
AACGCATGCGGAGCGAACGCATGCAGGGGAAATCCGATCGGCGCACAGGAAAGTCGCGCCCGGCGGATGTGGGGCGGACTCCGCGCCCCGGCCCCTCTCACGGCAGGTGCTGCGGGTCCACCTCGGAAAGGCATCCGCCCAGACGCACCGGCTGGATGCCGCGGGCCTTTCCGGTCGCGGCGTCGACGTCGATCAACACGGCACAGAGCGTCGCCTCGCCCCGCGCCGGCTCCAGCCGCGGGCCCGGCACCTGGCTCAGCCAGCGCCTGAGCGCCCCCTCCTTCTCCATGCCGATCACGCTGTCGTAGTCGCCCGTCATGCCCACATCGGTGACGTAGCCGGTGCCGCCCGGCAGCACCCGCACGTCCGCCGTCGGCACGTGGGTGTGGGTGCCCACCACCGCCGTCACCCGCCCGTCCAGGAAATGGGCGAGGCCGAGCTTCTCGCTGGTCGCCTCGGCGTGCACGTCCACCACGATCGCCTCCGCGTTGACGCCGAGACGGTAGGGCCGCAGCGCCTGATCGACGGCCCGGAAGGGATCGTCGTAGAGCCCCATGAACAGGCGGCCGATCACCTGGATCACCACCACCCGCCGCCCCTGGGCATCGCGGTGCTCGATCAGCCCGCGCCCCGGCGTGCCCGGCATCATGTTGAGGGGCCGAAGGATGCGCGGCTCCCGCTCGATGTGGGCGACGAGCTCGCGCTGGTCGAACAGATGGTTGCCCATGGTGAGCACGTCCGCCCCGGCGGCGAACAGCTGGTCCGCGATGGCCGCCGTCAGGCCGAAGCCCGCGGCGGCATTCTCGGCATTGGCGATACACACGTCGATCCCAAGCCTGGTCCGCAGCTCCGGCACCCGCGCGCAAAACGCCCGCCTCCCGCTGCGCCCGACGATGTCCCCGACGAAGAGCAAGCGCACGCCCCTCTCCCGCTCGCACACAACCCCGCGCCTTCTACCGGCTGGTGCGGGACCGCCAAGATCTTCCGCTCGGCGCTCCGGCGCGCCGCCGCACTCTGGGGATCAAGCCCACACAACCCGTTCTGCGGCCAGCACAGCGGATCACCGACCTGGTATGAACCCGTGGGCGGCTCTCGCCCCCGAACCGCTCCACACCCTCCATGTGGACTCACCGAGGCCGGTCGCGCGCATCAGGCCCGGCCTCCGCCCGCACCGTCTGCTTCCCGTCCGGCGCGAAACCGGCCGCCGTCCATCCGATGCCCGTCCGCGCGATGTGGACGCCGGGTCATCCGGTCTCGTCCGCGAGCAGCGGCGTGGGAAGCGGAGCGCCCAAGGCACCCAGCTCCGGCTGGCGGCGCAGCTGGAGCAGCTGGTAGATGGCCGCTGCGGTCTCCTCCACCGACCGCCGGGTGACGTCGATCTCCGGCCAGCCGTGCCGGGCGCAGAGCCGGCGGGCGAACACGATTTCCTCGCGCACCCGGACCGGATCCACATAGTCGCGCCCGTAGCGGCCGCCGTCCTCCGGGCGCAGCCCCAACATGCGCTGGCGGGTGCGGCGGATCTCGACCAGCGCCTCGGGCTTGATGGTCAGGCCCACCACGAGCGGCCGGGTCAGCCGTTCGACGTCGCCGATCAGCGGGCTTCCCGCCACCACCGGCACGTTCGCCGCCTTCACACCCCGGTGCGCGAGGTAGACGCAGGTCGGTGTCTTGGAGGTGCGGGAGACGCCGACCAGCACCACATCCGCCTCCTCGAGCTCTTCGGCGTGCTGGCCGTCGTCGTGCCGCATGGCGAAGCTCATCGCCTCGATGCGGGAGAAATAGTGCTGATCGAGCGCGTGCTGGCGTCCGATGCGCGGCCGCCCCGCCGATCCCACCAACACCGTGAGCGCCTGCATCACCGAATCCAAGGCCGCCACACAGGGAATGCCCAGCCTGCGGCAATGGCTCTCGAGCCGGTAGCGCGCCTCGGGGGACATGAGGGTGTAGATCACGAGCCCCGGAAGCGCCTCGATGATCTTCAGCACCCGCTCGAGCTGGGGCGCGCTGCGCACGAACACCCACACGTGTTCCACCGGCACCACGTCGTCGAACTGGCAGAGAGCCGCCCGCGCCACCCGGGTCACCGTCTCCCCGGTGGAATCGGACACCAGATGGAGATGCAGCCGCACCGCTTCGCTCATGGGCCTGCCGGTGTAGGGTGCTGGGGACAAAGCGCCGCAAGCTGCGGGGATTGCAGGCCGCGCAGAGACGCTCCCCACCCATCCACCGCACATCCCCGCGCTCGCAACCGCGGCCCCAACCCATGCTCCAGTGCGGTGGACAACGGCCCTCCCCCGTCGTTCATCCCCGTTTTCCACATTCCCTCGCTCTCCCCACAGTTCCGCCGTGCGGTGCGGATTTCAAGGGCTTTGTGCACCATATCCCACCCCACGCGCGCAACCTCCGAACCTTGTGGACGGACGGTGGACCTCATCCGCCATCCACCCCAGCTCTCCCCCTACCACCTCATGGTGAATCGATTCTTAACAGAACCGATGAGGAGCATGTGCAGATGGACCGATCTCCGGCACCGCGCCGACCGCTTCTCGAGGCGCTGCGTGGGCGGGTGGTGACGCCGCCTCCGGTGTGGCTGATGCGTCAGGCCGGTCGTTATCTCCCCGAATACCGCGCGCTCAGGGCGCGGGCGCGCGGGTTTTTGGAGCTGTGCTTCGATCCCGATCTCGCGGTGGAGCTCAGCCTGCAGCCCATCCGGCGCTATCCGCTCGATGGCGCGATTCTGTTCTCGGATATCCTGGTCATCCCGCATGCGTTGGGGGTGCGGGTGCGGTTCGTCGAGGGCGAGGGGCCCAGGCTCGATCCGGTGCGCAGCGCGGAGGCGATCCGGAGGCTTCGCCGCGAAGGGGTGCGGGAGCGGCTGCAGCCGGTGTTCGAGACCGTGCGCCGCTTGCGGGAGGAGCTTCCGGCCGGCGTGGCGCTGATCGGCTTCTCCGGCATGCCCTGGACCCTGGCCGCCTACATGGTGGAGGGTGCGGGCACGCGGGAGTTCCTGGAGGCGCGCAGATTCGCCCGCGCTTGCCCGGATCTCTTCGGGGAGCTCATCGACCTGCTCACCCAGGCGGTGAGCGACTATCTCGCCGCCCAGGTGGAGGCCGGGGCCGAGGTGCTGCAGCTGTTCGACAGCTGGGCCGGGGTGTTGCCGGAAGACGAGTTCGACCGCTGGGTGGTGGCTCCGGCGCGACGCATCCTGGCGGACCTCGGCCGACGTCATCCGGAGGTGCCGGTGATCGCCTTTCCGCGCGGTGCGGGGACGGGATACCGACGGTTCGCCGAGGCGGTGTCGGTTGCGGCGCTCGCCCTCGATACCACCGTGTCGCTCCCCTGGGCGCGGCGGGCGCTGGCCCTGGACTGCGGCAAGGTGTTGCAGGGCAATCTGGACCCGGTGGCGCTTGCTGTCGGAGGTGCCGCCCTTGCCGGCCAGGTGCGGCGTATCCTCGAGACCATGCAGAACCTGCCCTTTGTGTTCAACCTCGGCCACGGGGTGTTGCCCGACACCCCGCCCTCCCACGTGGCCGAACTCCTGAGCCACTTGCAATCCATGGGGCGATGCGCCAATTAAGCAAACAGGAACCGGCACACCCTGACGGCGCAGGCGTCGAGAGGCGGCGGACCCGCCGCAGGTCCCATCCCAGGACAACCGGTCGAACGCGCACACCGCGTGGCGGACATTGAAGGACGTCGATCTCTGGTTCCGAGCCTTGCACATCGTGGCGTTCGCGGCCTGGATGGCGGCGATGTGGTATTTGCCCCGGTTGATGGTGTATCACGTGCAGAGCGAGCCGGGCGGCGAGGCGGCCCGCATGCTGGCCACCATGGAACGGCGGCTGCTGCGGGTGATCGCCACCCCGGCCATGGTGGCGACGTGGCTGTTCGGGATCCTCCTGGCGACGGCGACCGGGGCCTGGGGGGCGGGATGGCTGCACGCCAAACTCGCTCTCGTGTTGGCGCTGTCGGCGCTGCACGGCCTGCTTGCGCGTGAGGTGGGACGGCTTGCGCAGGATCTGCGCGGGCACCGCGCGGGGTGGTACCGGGCGATCAACGAGGTGCCGACGGTGATCTTCGTGTTGATCGTCCTGCTCGCCACTTTTCAACCCTTCTAGGTGCACGTGGAAACGTATCGCTAGCGGAGCGTGGGGCTGTCGTGAGCGAGAAGACCAACGAGACCGTGGCCCCCGAACAGGAGGCCGCAACGTCCGCCGGTGCCAAAGCGGAGGGCACGGCACCCGCAGCGGCAGAGGCCGCGCCCCGGAGGCGGCGCTCGCGCCGCAAGGTGGTGGAAATCCGGCTCGCGGATTCCGCTGAGGCCGCGGCGTCCGCATCCGAGGCCCCGGAGGCGGCGGAAGCGCAGCCGCTAGAGGAGCCGGGGCAGGAGGTCGTATCGCCTTCGGAAGGCGAACCGCGACCGGCTGGAGACAGCGCGAGGGAGCCGGAGGCGGAGCCGCTTCCCACCATCCATCTCACCGAACTCAAGCGCAAGCCCGCATCGGAGCTGCTCCGCTACGCCGAGGAGATCGGCATCGACAATGCGAGCATGCTCAAGAAGTCGGACCTGGTCTTCGCCATCCTCAAGCGACTGGCGGAGACGGGGGTGCCGATCTTCGGCGAAGGGGTGCTCGAGATCCTCCAGGACGGCTACGGGTTCCTCCGCTCGCCGGACGTCAACTACGTGCCCGGTCCGGACGACATCTACGTCTCGCCGTCGCAGATCCGCCGCTTCGGGCTGCGCACCGGAGACGTGGTGCAGGGGCAGGTGCGGGCACCCAAGGAGGGCGAGCGCTATTTCGCTCTCCTCAAGGCGAGCTCCATCAACTTCGACGACCCCGACCGTGCCCGCCACCGGGTCCACTTCGACAACCTCACCCCCTATTATCCGACCGAGAAGCTCACCCTCGAGATCCCCGGCCAACGCGATCTCTCCACCCGGGTGATCGACATCGTCGCCCCGCTCGGCAAGGGGCAGCGGGCGCTGATCGTGGCGCCGCCGCGCACCGGCAAGACCATGCTCATGCAGAACATCGCGCATGCCATCATGCACAACCACCCGGAGATCTTCCTCATCGTGCTGCTCATCGACGAGCGGCCGGAGGAGGTGACCGACATGCAGCGCACGGTGCGCGGCGAGGTGGTGAGCTCCACCTTCGACGAGCCGGCGACCCGCCACGTCCAGGTGGCGGAGATGGTGATCGAGAAGGCCAAGCGGCTCGTGGAACACGGCCGGGATGTGGTGATTCTGCTCGATTCCATCACCCGGCTCGCGCGCGCCTACAACACGGTGGTGCCGAGCTCGGGCAAGGTGCTCACGGGCGGCGTGGACGCCAACGCGCTGCAGCGCCCCAAGCGGTTCTTCGGCGCCGCGCGCAACATCGAGGACGGCGGTTCGCTCACCATCATCGCCACCGCGCTGATCGACACCGGCTCGCGCATGGACGAGGTGATCTTCGAGGAGTTCAAGGGCACCGGCAACGCCGAGATCGTGCTCGACCGCAGGCTCGCCGACAAGCGCGTGTGGCCGGCGATCGACATCAACAAGTCCGGCACCCGCAAGGAGGAACTCTTGGTCAACCAGGCCACCCTCGCCCGCATGTGGGTGCTGCGGCGCATCCTCTCGCCCATGGGCACCGTGGATGCCATGGAGTTCCTGCTCGACAAAATGCGGGGCACCAAATCCAACGCCGAGTTCTGGGCGGCCATGAACGCGTGAGGGAAAGACACGGTCATCGCCGGAGGGTGGCGCCATG
>JALSGW010000056.1 GCA_026982585.1 Alphaproteobacteria bacterium
GTGGCGGCGCACGACAAGCCGCCGCGGCTCCACCAGCCCCGCATAGACACCCGCGCCGACCGCGGCCAGCGCCGTCTCCAGGATCACCGTCACCTTGCCAGAACTCCCCGATAGCCCGAACCCACAAGAACCCCTCAAGCGGCGTCCGTGCGCCGGGCTTATCCCCTTTCCTAGCCAGGCCCAGCCCGAGGGTCCAGTTTCGCGCGCTAAGGCGTGTCGTCACCGGTCCTCCCGCATCCTCGGGTATCGTCGCCCGAGGAGCCATCGCTGCAGGAGGGCGAGCAGCCCGTGGATGGCGACGCCCGAGAGCGCGAGCAGCAAGAGGGCTGCGAACATACGCGGCATGTCCAGCCGCCAGCCCGCTTCCAGGAGACGGAAGGCGAGACCGGCTCGCGCACCGGCGGTGCCGGCTGCGAACTCCGCCACCACCGCCCCCACCAGGGCGAGCCCTCCCGAGATGCGCAGGCCGGCGAGGAAATGGGGCAGCGCCGATGGAAGCTCGAGATAGTAAAGGCGCTGCAGCCGGCTTGCGCCGTAGAGCCGGAACAGGTCCCTGAGCATGGGGTCGGTGTGCTTGAGGCCGAAGAGGGTGTTGGAGAACACCGGGTAAAAGGCCACGAGCCACGCGCACAGCACCAGCGCCAGGGTCACCTCCTCCACATAGATCAAGACGAGCGGCGCGATGGAGACCACCGGCACCACCTGGAGGGTGACGGCGAGGGGCAGAAGCCCCGCCTCGAGCCAGCGCGACAGCGCGAGCAGCACCGCGAGCAGCCCGCCGCCCGCGGCGGCGGCGAGGAGCGCCAGGCCGGCGATGGCGAGGGTGGTGAGCAGCGCCGGGCCGAGCACCGTCCAGTCGCGCCAGAGCGCCTCTGCCACCAAAAGCGGGCCGGGCAGGATGTAGGCCGGGATCTCGCCGAGCCGCACCACAGCCTCCCAGCCGCCCAGCAAAGCCGCGACCAAGAGGCCCGAAAGCAGCCGTTCCGTGCGCGCGCGTGACCGCACCACCAAGCCTCACGCGCTCGCGTCGGCGGCCCGCTCGAGCGCTTCGCTCACCCGGCTGCACAGCCGCAGGTAGCGCTCGCTGGCGCGGAACGCCGGAGTGCGCGGATAGGGCTCCGGCACCGCGATGCGCGCCGCGATGCGGCCGGGGCGGGGGGTCATGACCAGCACCTGCTGGCCGAGATAGACGCTCTCGAACACGCTGTGGGTGACGAACACCACGCCCCAACCCTGGCTCCCCCAGGCGGTGAGCAGCTCGTCGTCGAGCCGAAAGCGGGTGATCTCGTCCAGGGCGGCGAAGGGCTCGTCCAAAAGCATGAGCTTGGGCCGGCTCACCAGCGCCCGGGCCAGCGACACCCGCATGCGCATGCCTCCCGAAAGCTCGTGGGGATAGGCGTCCGCCACCTCCCCGAGACCCACGAGATCGAGCGCACGCTCCACCTCCCTCCGCGCCTCCCGCCGCGCGATCCGCCGCAGCCGCAAGGGCAGCTCCACATTGTCGCGCACGGTGGCCCAGGGCAGAAGGGTGGGATCCTGGAACACCAGCGCCACCTCCCCCGGCCCACGCATCGAGCGCCGGATCCGCCCGCGGCTCGGCGCGAGCAGGCCGGCGAGCAGGCGAAGCGCCGTGGTCTTGCCGCATCCCGAGGGGCCCACCAGACAGGTGAAGCTGCCGGCGGCGACCCGCAGCTCGAGTCCGGCGAGCGCCACCACCCCGTTGGGATAGACGAACGCCACCTCCTCCAGCGCCGCCAGCGTGTCCGGATCGGGCCGCACCGCCACCTTCTGCGCGATCAACGCTGCAACAGCTTGTGTTTGAGCGCGAGGCCGACCCCGCGGTTGACGAAATCGAGCCGGTAGAGGCGCTCCACCGCGATGCCGGGAGCGACCAGCCCGAGCTCCACCGCCTGGTCGAAGAACGCCCGCCAGCGCTCGGCCGTCATGGCGCCGATGCCGAGCTCCAAGGCATCCCCCGAATCGACGATGCCGTAGGCGAGCATCTGGGCCCGCGAATAGGCGAGGAGTTCCTCGGTGGTATCGGGGTTCACCTGTCGGATGAGCCGGTGCGCCGGGGTGGGATCGCCGTAGAGGTAGCGGTACCAGCCTTCGATCGAGGCGTCGATGAAGGCTTGCACCGCCTCGGGCCGCCGTTCCACCGTCTCCCGCCGCGCCTGGAGGATGTTGGCGTAGGTGTTCCAGCCGGCGTCGGCGAGCAGCAGCACCACCGGATCGAAGCCGCCCTCGCGCCGCACCACGAAGGGCTCGGCGGTCACATAGGCCTGCATCACCACCCGGCGATCGGCGAGAAAGGGTGCGGGGTTGAAGGTGTAGGGCCGCAGGGTGACGTTCTCGAGGCCGAAGCGGGCCTTGAGCCACGGCCACCAGGTGAGGCGATCCTCGGTGGCGATGAGCAGGATTCGTCCCTCGAGGTCGCGGAAGTCCCGCACCCCGCTGCCGGGATGGGCCAGCAAGGCCTGGGGTGCCTTCTGGAAGAAGGCGGCGAGCGACACCACCGGGATGTCCTGGGCCGCGAAGTTGGCCTGGACCAGCATATTGTCCGCGAGGCCGAGATCGATCCGGCCCGCCGCAAGGAGCTGCGCGTGGTTGACCTGGGGACCGCCCTGGCGGATGGTGACGTCCAGGCCGTAGCGCCGGTAGATCCCCTCGGCGAGCGCCTGGTAGAAACCGCCGTATTCGGCTTCGGCCACCCAGTTGATGCCGAAGACGAGTTTCTCCTGCGCCCGCACCGCCACGGCCGCCAATCCCACAAGCGCGGCGGCCGCGAGCGCCAGCCATCGACCTCGATCGATCACGCCCAATGCCTCCTCCGTGCGAGGTCCGCCTCGTCCCCCGGCTCCCGGGCCGGCGCAAGGACGACCGGCGCCTTCTCCAGCGCCACCCCGAACACCTCGCCAAACCGCCGCACAAGCGCCCGATCGACGTCCGCCAAGCCGGCGTCCACGCCGAGCGCCTCGAGGGAGGTGACCGGATCGCCGGCCAGGCCGCAGGGGACGATGCCCGCGAAATGGGAGAGATCCGGGCAAACGTTAAGGGCCACCCCGTGCGATGTGATCCACCGCCTCACCCGCACCCCCAAGGCGGCGATCTTGGCCTCGCGGCCGTCGGGTCCGACGACCCAGATGCCGATGTATCCGGGCCGTCTGTGCGCCTCCACCCCGAGCTCGGCGAGGCTTTGGATCAGCCATTCCTCGAGCCGCCAGACGTAGCCGCGCACATCCCGCCCGCGCCGCTGCAGGTCGACCAACACATAGGCCACCCGCTGGCCCGGGCCGTGATAGGTGAACCGGCCGCCGCGCCCGGTGCGGAACACCGGAAAGCGCGGCTCGAGCAACTCCTCCGGCCGGGCGCTGGTGCCCGCGGTGTAGAGGGGGGGATGTTCGAGCAGCCACAGCAGTTCCGAGGCCCGTCCCTGTCCGATCGCCTCCACCTCCCGGTCCATGGTGGCGAGCGCCTGTGGATAGGAGACCGGATCCGGGCTCGTCCAAAGCCGCATCCGAGCGCCGCGCACCTCCCGCACCGGAGCCGGAGCCTCGGGCCGGCCGGCTGGCGTCCATGGCGGCGGCCGGCCGCGATCCGAAGCCTGCCTTGACATCGTCACCCGCGCTCCCTATCCGTCATGGGCGAGCTTGGGGGATAGTTTAACGGTAGAACTCTCGGCTCTGGACCGAGCGGTCCTGGTTCGAATCCAGGTCCCCCAGCCACAGCGTCAAGGGGATGCCTTGACCTCCGGCTTGCCGCGGGCGGCGGCGCGCTCGGCGCTTTGCCTGCGGCAGCGCCCGATCGAACCCTCCGCGCAGATGGTCTTGCCGTCCACCCAGCGGGCTCCCGAGAGATCGGCGTGGAGGAGATCGGCCCGCTCCAGCCGCGCGCCGGTGAAATCGGCATCCCTGAGGACGGCCTTGAAGAAGCGGGCGGCCCGGAGATCCGCCTGCACCAGCACCGCACCCGTGAGGTCGGCGCTCGTGAAGTCGGCAAGCCTGAGATCGGCGTTGCTGAAGTCGGCCCCGGCCAGCACGGCGGAGACGAATTTGGCCCGGCGCCCCTTGACCTCCGCGAGGCGGGCGCCGGTGAGGTCGGCCCGCTTGAAGGAAGCATTCGCGATATCGGCGCCGGTGAGATCGACCTCCCGCAGATCCATGGCGTCCATCAGGCAGCCGCGCCAGTTGACGCCGGGAGCGGCGGCATCGGTGCAGGCCGCCCACGCACCCCCGCCGGTCGCGAGCAGCAGGGCGACCAACAACAAAGACAACCAACGGCTCGTCTGGCGCATCATGCGCTCACCTTAGCGCACCGCGTCCCCGAGGCAAGGACCGGCGGTGCTGCGGGGGTTGCGGGGAGGGGCCGTGCCCTCCCCGCGGGTCACGGTCAGCGTCGGCGAATCTCCACCCGCCGGTTGCGCGGTTCCTCCGTCTCGTCCGGGGTCGGCACCGCCAGCCGGGTCTCGCCGAAGCCTCGCACCGTCATGCGCTCGGGAGCGACCCCGCGGGCGGCGAGATAGTCCGCCACCGCCTGGGCGCGCCGCTCCGACAGCCGCTGGTTGTAGGCGGCCGGGCCCTTGGTGTCGGTGAAGCCGTCGACGAACACCTGGACGTCCGGGTTGTCGCGCAACAGCGCCGCGATCTCGTCCAGGGTGGGCTTGAACTCGTCCCGGATCACCGCCTTGTCGAAGTCGAACAGGATGTCCGCCTCGAGGGTGATCACCTGCGGCACCTGGGGCGCCACCGCCGCCTCCGCCACCTGGAGATTGTCCTCGAAGGTCTTGCGGCAGCGGGCGATATCCTCGGGCTGGAAGTTCTCCTCCTGCTGCTCCAGCCAGCAGTCGTAGGCGGCGATCGCCTTGGCGGTGGCCTCCGGCGCCTTGCTCGCCCCACCGGCGTTGATGACCGCGGTCAGCCGGGCTCCCGCCGTGGCGAGTGTGCTCTGGTATTCGATGGGGATGTTCCGATCACCCACCGCAAGGGGCTCCACCATCTCCCCCTGGGCGGCGCGCAGGGCCCGTTCGGCGTGGAACAGGGCGTCGACGAAGTCCCGCATCTTCTGGAACTCGTAATTGGCGTATTCGAGATAGGCCGCCCGCAGGGTCTGCAGGAAGGGATCCGCCGGCGGCGCCGCCTGCTCCGCCTCGGCCAGGGTTCGGGCGGCGCTGGGATAGGTCGCGAGATTGGTGGGCAGGCTCACAAACCCTCCGCCGGCCGATGCCGCACCCGCGCTCACGAGCAAACCGAGCGCCACCCCCCCGGTCCATAATTTCTGCGCCAAGGGATTTGCCATCGCACAATCCTCCTCAATTGCCGGGATGGGATCAAACGGTTCCGCTTACCTAGGCCCTTGGGCGCGGCCCGACTAGTGCCGCCATGCCTCACCCGGAACATTCCACAACCCTACCCGCCGCTTCCCCTCGCCGCGGCGACCAAAAGGGGCAGGCGAAACGGCCCCGCCGAAAGCACGCCTGATGCGGCGCCCGACCGGCAGGCCGAATGAAGGCGAGCGAACGCGAACGCTTGCGGGCGCGCGGATCGGCCCGCCTGCGGATTCCGGTCTAGGGATACGCGGCCCCCTCTAGGGAACGGGACCGTCTCCCTCGGCATCGCGCAGCCGGGACTGCAGCTCCCGCCACTCGCCGGGAGAGAGGCCGCTCGTCTCCTGGCTGACCTGCTCGCCGGCGAGCATCCGCCGCACCACGGCGAGCGCCTTGGCCGAGAGGGTCGCCCCTTTGAGCCGGTACTC
>JALSGW010000057.1 GCA_026982585.1 Alphaproteobacteria bacterium
TTTGTCCGCCGCCTCGCGGGTGGCCCGAACAGCCGTCATCACCTCCTCCCCCTCGCGCACGCTGCGGCGCACCAATTCGGCGGCGGTCTGGGCGTTGCGGCTGATCTCGCCGATGGATGCCGACAACTCCTCCACGGCGGCGGCCAGGCTCTGGACGTTGGCGCTTCCGGAACGGGCCGCCTCGGCGAGCTGGTGACCGAGGGCGCTGAGCTCCTCACTGGTGCGGCTGAAGGTGGTGCTGGTCTCCGCGAGCACCTCGCACAGCCGCGCCTGCTCCCGGCCGGCCCGCAGCCCCTCCACCTCGCGCACGAGCCGGCTCCAGCGGTCCGGATCCACGGGTTCGGGGGGCGCAGCGGCAGCGCTCCGGCCCGCAACCAGCGCTTCGAAGGCCTCCACGAGCCGACCCACACCCTCGCGAAGCCGCACCTCTTCTTCTCTTGCCTGTTCTGCGCTGCCGCGGCCTTGCGCACGGCCCGCCACCCATCCGAGCACTCCGCCGAGAACCGTCAGAACGGCCACCCCCAGAAGGACGGCCCGGCTCTCGGGACCGTCCACCCCAAAAAGCGCGCCCAGACCGGCCAGCGCAGCCGCCCCGAAGGTGCACGCGGCGGCGGCCAACGGAACTGCGCGCGCGCGAACGCCGCTCGTCATCATCGCAGCCCTCCACCATGCGCACGCTTCCCGGCCCGGAACACCCGGGCGCATGCATAGATACGCATAGGCTGTTAACGAACGGTAAAGAGGGTAAAGGAGGATGAAGGATGCGAGCGGGCGCGAGGTCGCGCGCCGGCTTCGCGTGCCCGCCCTGTGCATCGCGGCGGCTTTGGGCCCGCGGGCGAGCGCGGGCGGTCGGGTCGGGGATGAGCGGGGGCGGGTCAGAACTCCGGGGCGAGGGTGACGCGGATGCCGTCCAGCTCCTCGGTCATTTTGATCTGGCAGGAGAGGCGGGAGGTGTCCTTCACCTCGAAGGCCTCGTCGAGCATCATCTGTTCCTCTTCCTCGGGCTCGGGCAGGCGGGCGAACCATTCCGGTTCCACGTAGACGTGGCAGGTGGCGCAGGCGCAGCAGCCGCCGCAGGCGGCTTCGATGGGCAGTCCCGCCTCGCGGATGATCTCCATCAGGGACCAGCCGAGCTCGGCCTCGAGCTCGTGCTCGGTTCCTTCGCGGTCCACCACGTAGATCTTGGCCATGCTCACGCGACCCCGAGGCGCTTGTGGAGCTCGCTGGAGGAGGTGGTGTAGCGGAACACCAGCTTCTTGTCCGGGAAGCAATATTTGAAGGCTTTCTGACACATCAAGGCGCCTTCGTGGAAGCCCGAGAGGATGAGCTTGAGCTTGCCCGGATAGGTGCAGATGTCGCCGATGGCGAACACCCCGGGCAGGTTGGTCTCGAAGGCTTCGGTGTCCACCTTGATCTGCCCGCCCTCGAGCTCGAGGCCCCAGTCGGCGAGCGGGCCGAGCTCCATCTTGAGGCCGTAGAAGGCGAGCAGGGTATCGCAGGGATGCAGGATCTCGCCCGAAGGGGTGCGGATGCGCACCGCTTCGAGCTGCCCGTCCGTGCCGAGGAGGCCGGTGATCTGGCCCTGGATGAAGCGGGCCTCGCCCCGTTCCACAAGCGCGCGCATCTTGGCCACCGAATCCGGGGCGGCCCGGAACTGGTCCCTGCGGTGCACGAGCGCGATGTCTTGGGCAAGGGGCTGCAGCGCCAGGAACCAGTCGAGGGCGGAATCGCCGCCCCCCGCCACCAGGATGCGGCGTCCCCGGAACGCATCGCGCCTGCGCACCGCGTAGAACAGCGAGCGCCCCTCGAAGGCGGCGGCCTCGGGGAGCGGGAGCTTGCGCGGCACGAAGCTGCCGGCGCCCGCGGCGATCACCACCACCGGGGATTCGAAGCGGGTGCCGGCGCTGGTGGTGAGCCGCCAGCGCCCCTCGACGCGCTCGAGCCGCTGCGCCTGCTGTCCGAGGTGGAAGACGGGGTTGAAGGGACGGATCTGCTCCATGAGCCGGTCCACGAGCTCCTGGCCCATGCACACCGGCAGCGCCGGGATGTCGTAGATGGGCTTGTCCGGGTAGAGCTCGGCGCACTGGCCGCCCACCTTGTCGAGGTTGTCGATCAGGTGGCAGCTCATGCCCAGCAAGCCGGCCTCGAACACGGCGAACAGTCCCACCGGGCCGGCGCCGACGATCACCATGTCGGTGCGGATGAGGTCGCTGGCCATGATCTCCCCAGGGCTTGGTTGACGGGCGCGCTCTTCCTAATCGGAAACCGCGGCCAGGGGAACACGGGGCAAGGGGGTGGCGTTCAGCCGCCGCTTCGGGTCCACGGCCGCCGTCCGCGGCGTGCGGCCACGGTATCGATGCGGATCGCCTCCTCCCGAAGCCACAGCGCCACGCCACCCATGCGGGCCAGCGCCGGTCCGTCGAGCAGCCGGCTGCCGGTGCAGGAGGCCCCGCGCAGCGGCGTGACGACGAGCAGTACCCGCCCGCAGTCCTCGAGCAGCGCTTCGGCCGTGAGCGCGAAGGCGAGGACGGCACCTTCCCGGCGCAAAAGGCAACCCATGCGGTCGCAGGCGAGATCCCCACTCCTTGCCGCATCGAGCGGCAGGATGCGCTCTGCGGCCAGCGCCCGCTGCCAGCTCCGGCGCAGGAAGCGGTCGCGGCGCCGCTCCAACAGCGCCATGGCGCCCTCGGAGGTGCGCACGGCGATCTGATCGGCCCAGGGCGAGACCAGCACATCGGGCGGGCGGGCGGCGACGGCCAGGGCGACGGCGAGGAGGATCGGCGCCCATCCCCAAAGGCGTCTTCTGCCCTGCCACAGGACCAGCCACAGCCCGCCCGCCACATAGAGCAACAGCGCCGAAGCCGGCGGCCGGGCGACCCGCAATCCCGCTCCCGGCAGATCGGATACGGTCTCGGCGATCCCGAGCAGGAGCCGGATTCCCGCCCCCATGGCGGCGAAGAAGGGCGGGTCGAGGCCCAAGGGCCAGGCGAGCAGGGCGAGCAGCCCGGCGGGGAGGATCCAGAAGGCGGTGAGCGGCACCGCGAGCAGGTTGGCGAGCAGCCCGTAGCTGGCCACATGCTGGAAATGCCAGGCGGCGAAGGGGAGGGTGGCGGTGCCGGCCACCAGGGTGGTGGTGAGCACCGCTTTGGGATAGGCGAGCGGTGTGCGCAGGGACGCGGCGGGGCGCCGTTCGCGGCGCGGCTCGAAGAAGGCCACCAGGGCCGCCGCGGCGGCGAAGGACATCTGGAAGGACACCGTCACCAACGCCTCGGGGGCGGCCACCAGCACCACCGTCGCCGCCAGCGCCAGCAAGCGCATGCTGAAGGGGTTGCGGTCCACCATGGAGGCGAACAGGGCGAGTGCCACCATCACGAAGGCGCGGCGGGTGGGGATCGGCGCTCCGGAAAGCAGCAGGTAGAAGAACGCTCCAGCCAGGGCGAAGCCGGCTGCGAGCTTCTTGACCGGAACCCGCAGCGCGAGGGCGGGGATGAGGGCGAGCGTCCAGCGGGCGGCGAGGAACAGGGTGCCGGCCACGAGCCCCAGGTGGAGGCCGGAGATGGCGAGCAGATGGGCGAGGCCGGAGGCCTGCATGCGGGCCCAGAGCTCGTCGCTGAGGCCGCCCCTGAGGCCGGTGAGCAGGGCGGCTGCCACCGCACCGGCCTCCCCCCCTATCGACTCCTGCGCCCGGGCCGCAAGCGCCTGGCGCAGGGCCGCGATATGGCCGAGGAGTCCGAGTGCTGCAGGCGGCGCCACCACCTCCGGCCGGCCCAGCGCGAAGCCGATCGCGCCGAGCCGCTGGAACCAGGCCTGGCGGGCGAAATCGAAGGCGCCGGGCCAGCTCGGTGCGGGCGGCGGCTCGAGGCGGGCGGTGAGGGCGATCCGCTCGCCGCCTTGAAGCGGTACGGCGAGGGGAGGGGCGGTGACGCGCACCCGAACCGGCGTGGCATCGGGCGCAAGCCCCTCGATCCGGAGCCGATCGAGCAAAAGGCGCACGCGACCCCGGCGGGGCTCGGCCAACAACAGCCGCCCTTCCAGACGATACACGCCGGCCCGATCCAGGACCGGTGCCCGCACCGCTTCGGTGCGCGCCTTGGCGAGCAGGAAACCTCCCGCCGCGAGGGCCAGGGCGGCCAAGGCCAAGGCGAGGGCCGCTCGGGGCCGGACGGCGCGCATGCGAACCGCCCCGATCGCAGCCGCCGCGGCGGCCACCAGAAGCGCGATCAACAGAGGCGGCCCTGGTTCGCCGGGCAGCGCGAAATATATGCCGATACCGATCGCCAGAGCCACCGGCGCCCAGAGCAGGAGGCGCTCGCGTTCCTCCTCGAGCAAACGGTCGAGGGTGCGGGCGAGGCGGACGCCGAGCCGCACGCCGGCCTGGGACGGAGATGGGGTGGACGGCTCGCGATCGCGCCAGGGCGCGGCGGATGCCGGCATCGGCGAGGGATCCAGGCTCGAAGCGCGGCGCCAGCAAACCAGAATCGGGAGCCTTCATCAACCATGAGTGTCGTTGTGCGGTTTGCTCCTTCACCGACAGGCGATTTGCATCTGGGCAGCGCCCGCACCGCCTTGTTCAACTGGCTCTACGCCCGGCATATGGAGGGGCGGTATCTGCTCCGCATCGAGGACACCGATCGGGCCCGTTCGACCCGAGAGGCGGTGGAGGTGATCTTCGAGGGGCTTGGCTGGCTCGAGCTGATGCCGGACGAGCCGGCGGTGTTCCAGTCCCAGCGTCAGGCGCGCCACCGGGAGGTGGCCGAGCGCCTGTTGCGCGAAGGGCGGGCGTATCGTTGCTGGTGCACGCCGGAGGAGCTCGCCGCGCGCCGCGAGCAAGCCCGCCGCGAGGGCCGGCCGCTCGGTTACGATCGCCGCTGCCGGGAGCTGCCGCCGCACTACCGGCGGCCGGGGGTGGATCCGGTGGTGCGCCTGCGGGTGCCGCTCGAGGGCACGACGGTGGTGGAGGATCTCGTGCAGGGCACCGTCGAGGTGGAGAACGCGCGTCTCGACGACATGGTGCTGTTGCGCGCGGACGGCTCGCCCACCTACATGCTGTCGGTGGTGGTGGACGATCTCGACATGGGCATCACCCACGTCATCCGCGGCGACGACCACCTCACCAACACCTTCCGTCAGCTCCAGATCTACCGCGCGCTCGAGGCCCAGCCGCCGCGTTTCGCCCACATCCCGCTGATCCACGGTCCGGACGGCCGCAAGCTCAGCAAGCGACACGGCGCGGTCTCGGTGCTCCAGTACCGCGAGATGGGCATTCTGCCCGAGGCGCTGCGCAACTATCTCGCGCGTCTCGGCTGGTCGGTCGGCGATCGGGAGATCCTCTCCACCGAGGACATGGTGCGCCATTTCGACATCCGCGACGTGGGACGCGCCCCGGCCCGGTTCGATGTCGACAAGCTGTTGCACCTCAACGCCCACTGGCTCAGGCAGCGCAGCGATGCGGAGCTCGTCGAGCTGATCCGCCCCTGGCTCGAGCGGGCGGGGCTCGAGGTGGGGGCGGAGGGGCTAGATAGGCTTCGGGAGGGCATGGCGGAGCTCAAGGTCCGCGCCCGCACCCTGGCCGAGCTGGCGCAGCAGGCCCGCATCTATGTGGCGCCGCGGCCGCTCGCTCTGGATGCCAAGGCCGCGAAGTGGCTCGGCGAGGAGATGCGCCCCAGGCTCTTGCGCCTCGCCGAGCGGTTGCGCGGGCTCGAGGACTGGAGCCCCGAAGCGCTGGAGCGGCTCTGCCGGC
>JALSGW010000058.1 GCA_026982585.1 Alphaproteobacteria bacterium
CGGGCCGCTCCTCCACACCCGAGGACACGTCCACCCGCCGCGCCCCGCTGATCGCCACCGCCCGGGCCACATTGTCCGCCCTGAGACCTCCGGCCAGAAACCACCGCAGCGTGTCCGGCAGATCCCCGAGCAGCCTCCAGTCGAAGGCGAGCGCATTGCCCCCGGGAAGCCGGGCATCGGGCGGCGGCTTGGCGTCGAAGAGAAGATAGTCCGCCTCCCCGGCAAGGGCGAGAGCCGCCTGCACGTCCGCCCGCTCCGCCACCGGACAGGCCCGGATCACGGGACCACCGAACGCCCGGCGCACCGCGGCGAGCCCGCCCTCACCGTGCAGCTGCACGAGGTCCACCCGCCCGGCCTCCACCACCGCCCGCACCTCTTCCTCGGAGGGGCGGACGAACACCGCCACCACCCGCACCGAGGCCGGCACCTCGGCCACCAGCTCCGCGAACCGCTCCGGCGCTATCGCCCGCGGCGAGGGCGGGTAGAACACGAAGCCGAGGTAATCGGCCCCCGCCGCCACGGCCGCGTCCCTGGCCGCCTCGGAGTTGATACCGCAGATCTTGACCTCGACCCTCACCGCTTCTGTCCACCCTCGAGGACGGCCAACAGCGCCTCGGCGGCAGCCCGCGGATCGCGAGCGCGGGTGATCGGCCGTCCCACCACCAGCCGGTCCGCGCCGGCGGCGAGCACCGCTTCGGGCGTGGCGGTCCGCTTCTGGTCGTCCGCCTGCGGCTGGGGCCGGATTCCCGGCACCACGAGCAGCGGCTTCGGGCCGAAGCGCGCGCGCAGCATCGCCACCTCCCCGGGACTGCACACGAGACCGTCGATTCCCGAGCGCAACGCCAGCTCGGCCAGTCGCGCCACCCGCTCCTCCACCCGGCCCGGCGCGCCCATCCGGGCCAGATCCGCCTCGTCCAGGCTCGTGAGCAGGGTGACGGCGAGCAGCCGCACCTCCGGGCGGCCCGCCGCCGCGCGGGCTTCCGCCGCCGCCTCCAGCATGGCGGCGCCGCCCTGGGCGTGGAGGGTGAGCATGGCCACCGGCAGCTCGAGCGCCGCCCGCACCGCTCCCGCCACCGTGTTGGGGATGTCGTGCAGCTTGAGGTCGAGGAACAGGGGCAGCCCGCACGCCGCCACCCGGCGCACCCCCGCCGGCCCCTGGGCGGTGAAGAACTCGAGCCCGAGCTTGAGCGCGCCCACCGCGCCGGCGAGATCATGGGCGAGCGCCACCGCGCGTTCCAGCGAGGGGGTGTCGAGGGCGCAGATGAGACGGTCGCGGGCCGGCACCTGGTGGGATCCGAGGGCTGCGCGCGCTTCCTAGCAGATCCGCGCACGGGCTGCAAAAGCGGCCGCTCAGGACTCGGCCCGGATCAGCACGTGGCGCTTCTTGCCGGCCGAGAGCTTCAAGCCCTCGGCGCCCACCATGGCCAGGGTGACCACGAGCCGCTCGTCCTCCACCTTTCGTCCGTCCAGCCGGGCGCCGCCGTTGCGGATCAGCCGCCTCGCCTCGCTCAGGGATTGGGCCAGTCCGGCCCGGGTGAGCAGCTCCACGACCGGCACGCCCTGGGCCAGCCGCGCGCGGGACACCGCCACCACCGGCAGCCCCTCGAGCCCGTCCCCGGCGCCCTCGAACACCGCCCGCGCGGCCCGGGCGGCCCGCTCCGCCGCCTCCGCCCCGTGGCACAGACGGGTCGCCTCGTAGGCGAGGATTTTCTTGGCCTCGTTGAGCTCCGCTCCTTCCAGCGCCTCGAGCCTTCGGATCTCGTCCAGGGGAAGCTCGGTGAACAGGCGCAGAAAGCGCCCCACGTCGGCGTCCTCGGTGTTGCGCCAGAACTGCCAGTAGGCGAAGGGCGAGACCTTGTTGTCGTCCAGCCACACCGCGCCCTGGGCGGTCTTGCCCATCTTGGCGCCGGAGGCGGTGGTGATGAGGGGGGAGGTGAGCCCGTAGAGCGTGATGCGGTCGGTCTTGTGGGCGAGCTCGATGCCGCAGACGATGTTGCCCCACTGGTCGGATCCGCCCATCTGCAGCCGGCAGCCGTAGCGGCGGGCGAGCTCGAGGAAGTCGTAGGCCTGCATCACCATGTAATTGAACTCGAGGAAGGTGAGCGGCTGCTCCCGCTCGAGGCGCTGGCGCACCGATTCGAAGGTGAGCATGCGGTTGACGGTGAGATGGCGGCCGTAGCGGCGCAGAAAGGGAATGTAGCGCAGCTCGTCGAGCCAGGCGGCGTTGTCGACCAAGAGCGCACCGCCCTCGCCGAAGTCCAGGAACTTCTGCAGCGAGCGCAGGATGCCCCGTTTGTTGACGGCGATGTCCTCGTCGGAGAGCAGCCGGCGGCTTTCGTCCTTGCCCGAGGGATCGCCCACCTTGGTGGTGCCGCCGCCGACCAGCACGATCGGCCGGTGGCCGGTGCGCTGCAACCAGCGCAACATCATGATGGAGACCAGATTGCCCACGTGCAGGGCGTCGGCGGTGCAGTCGAAGCCCACATAGGCGACCAGGCCCCCGGCCTGGGCCAGGGCGTCCAGCCCTGCGGGATCCGTGCACTGGAAGATGAAGCCGCGCTCGTCGAGCACGCGCAGGAATTCGGAGCGGAACCCGGCCATCTGCCCCTCACCGCGCGATCGCCGGGGTCTCGGCGGGTTTGAGGCGCCGGTCCAGATAGGCCTCGCAGACCGATTCGAGCTCCGCGAAGGCGTCGCGGAAGAAGTGGTCGGTGCCCTCGATGCAGCAGAAATCGATGGTGATACCCCGTTGCTGGGACAGTTTGTTGACCAGCCGCACCACCGCTTCGGTCGGGGTCACCATGTCCTTCTCCCCGTGCACGATCAGCCCCGAGGCGGGACAGGGGGCGAGAAAGCTGAAGTCGTAGAGGTTGGCGGGAAGCGCGCAGCAGATGAACCCCTGCACCTCCGGCCGGCGCATCAACAGCTGCATGGCGATCCAGGCGCCGAAGCCGAAGCCGGCCACCCAGGCGGCGGTGCTGTTGGGGTTGATCTGCTGCATCCAGTCGAGCGCCACGGCGGCATCCCGCAGCTCGCCCTGGCCGTGGTCGAACACCCCCTCGGAACGGCCCACCCCGCGGAAGTTGAAGCGCAGGGTCGAAAAGCCGCGGCGGGCGAAACAATGGAACAGGGTGTAGACCACCCGGTTGTTCATGGTCCCGCCGTGCAGGGGATGGGGATGGAGGATCAGGGCCAGCGGCGGGTTGGGACCCCTGCCGTGGATGTAGCGGCCTTCCAATCGGCCATCGGCGCCGTTGAAGATGATCTCCGGCATGATCCACCTATCCCGACAGGCTTCTGCCACCGGTGACCGACCCGCCGCCCGGGGCGGGCGATTGATTCCGCGCTTGGGCCATCTATACTCGCGCGAGGCGCTCGGGAGACCGGTTCCGACCCCCGCGCCGGCAGCGCTGCGGCGGGCGCGGGAGGGAGCCCGACCGCATCGGCCCGGGCAACCACAATTGGCGTGAGGGCGGGCATGTTCAAGGGGCTGCGTGAGGACATCGAGGCGGTGCTGGCCCGCGACCCGGCGGCCCGATCGCGGCTCGAGGTGCTGCTCTGCTATCCGGGCCTGCATGCGATCATGTTCCACCGTCTCGCCCACCGCCTCTGGCGGCGCGGCTGGACCACCACGGCGCGCTTCATCTCCCAATTGAGCCGCTTTCTGACCGGGATCGAAATCCATCCCGGCGCCCGCATCGGCCGCCGTTTCTTCATCGACCACGGCATGGGGGTGGTGATCGGCGAGACCGCCGAGATCGGCGACGACGTCACCTTGTACCAGGGTGTGACCCTGGGCGGGGTGAGCCTCGAGCCGGGCAAGCGCCATCCCACCCTCGAGGACGAGGTGGTGGTGGGGGCCGGAGCCGCGGTGCTGGGTCCGATCCGCATCGGGCGCGCCGCCCGCATCGGCTCCAACGCGGTGGTGCTCAAGGACGTGCCGCCGGGCGCCACGGTGGTGGGAATCCCGGCCCGGCAGGTGGGACCGCGCCCGGCCGAGGAGAAGAAGGTGTTCCCCGCCTACGGCACCGCGCCGGGGATGGAGGTCGATCCGGTCAAACGGGTGCTCGAGCGGCTCGAGCGCCGGGTCGAAGAGCTCGAGCGGCAGCTCGCCGAGATGCGGGCGCGGCAGCCCGAGGAGCCCGAAGAGCGGCCTCCCGAGCGCCGGGCCGGCTGCGGCTAGCCCAACGATCACGATGATGTGCCGGGAAGGGCGGCGGATCTACCTCGACCACGCGGCCGGCGCCCCCCTGCTCGAAGCGGCGCGCGAAGCCTGGCTCGAGGCCGCCCGCGAGATCGGCAACCCGTCCTCGGTGCACGGCTTCGGGCGCGCCGCCCGCCGCCTGCTCGAAGAGGCGCGGGAGGCATTGGCCTGCCGCCTCGGGGTGCATCCGGCGCGGATCGTATGGACCAGCGGCGGCACCGAGGCCAACAATCTGGCCCTCGCCCAGGCGGGCGACCGTCCCGCGCTGGTCTCCGCCATCGAGCATCCCTCGGTGCTGGAGGCGGCTCCGGGGGCGGTGCGCATTCCCGTCACCGCCGCGGGTATCGTCGACCTGGACGCCCTCGAGCGGCTGCTCGCAACACTGCGCCCCGCGCTCGTCTCGGTGATGTGGGCCAACAACGAGACCGGCATCCTGCAGCCGATCGCCGAGGTGGCGGAGCGGTGCCGGCGTTTCGGCGCCCGGCTGCATGTCGACGCGGTCCAGGCTGCGGCCGGGCACCCGCTCGCGATCGACGCGCTCGGCATCGCCTACCTCAGCCTTTCCGCCCACAAGATCGGGGGACCGCCCGGGATCGGCCTTTTGGTGGTGCCCGAGGGCGAGGTGCTGGTGCCGCTGTTGCGCGGCGGCGGGCAGGAACGGGGCCGGCGCGCCGGCACCGAGAACGTCGCCGCCGCCTGTGCGTTTCGCGCCGCGCTGGAGGCCGCCGATGCCGCCCAGGCGCGAAGACTTGCCGCCCTTCGCGACGAACTCGAAAGCCGCCTGCTCGCCCGCTGTCCAGAGGCGGTGGTGGTGGGCCGGACGGCGCCCCGCGTTCCCCACATCAGTTGTATCGCCTACCCCGGTGCGCCGGCGGAGCTGCAGGTGATGGCGCTCGATCTCGAGGGGATCGCGGTGAGCGCCGGCAGCGCCTGTTCCTCGGGCAAGGTTCGCCGCTCGCCGGTGCTGGAGGCGATGGGTCTTGCCCCTGAGATCGCCGGCTGCGCCATCCGGGTGAGCCTCGGCCCGGGCACCGACCGCGACCAGCTTGAGGCCTTCCTCGAGGCCTGGCTGCGGTGCGTTCCGCCGCTTGCCCGGGAGGCGGTGCCCCTTGCCGAAACCCAACTGCGCACGACATAAGGACGGACGGGGCGAGAGAGGAGCCAGAGGGTGGCGGCGGAGCGCGAGGCGATGAGCGAAGCTCTGGTGCGCCTGACCCCGGCGGCGGTGGCGCGGGTGCGCCGGCTGCTCGCCGAACAGGGCCAGGGAGCCTTCGGCCTGCGCATCGGCGTGCGGCCTACCGGTTGCTCCGGCTACAGCTACCGGCTCGACTTCGCGCGCGGCGTCGGCGACGGCGATCGGGTGGTGGAGCAGGACGGGGTGCGGCTGGTGGTGGAGAGCGACGCGGTGGAATTGATCAAGGGCACCGTGATCGACTGGGTCGAGGACCGCCTCGGCGCCCAGTTCACCTTCACCAACCCCAACGAGCGGGCCCGTTGCGGCTGCGGCGAGAGCTTCAGCGTCT
>JALSGW010000059.1 GCA_026982585.1 Alphaproteobacteria bacterium
CCTCGCCGTCGGGCACCTCTCCGCGCCCGCAAAGGCAAATCGAAGGAATGCATGCCGGCGCGAACGGCACCATCGCGACCGGCGGGATCCGTTCCCTCGGCGATCCGCGAAGACCCCGTATCCTAGGGCTCGAGCTTGGCGAGCTCGACCGCGACCCGGGTCTCCACCTCTCTCACCAGCTCCTGCAGCCGGGAGTCGCCATCGCCCGGACGGTCGCGGGCCTGGGCGAGCTCCGCCCGCAGCCGGTGCAGGAGTTCCACCCCGACCCGCCCCTCCAGATAGGCGAGCCGCAGCGCATCGAGCCCGTCGAGCAGCCGTTCGGCGCGACGCAGCGCCCGCTTGCGCTGTGCGGTCGCATCCTCCACCGGCTCCACCGCCTGCACCGCGAGCAGGCTCGCGAGGGATGTGAGGGGAGCGCTGGGCGCCGGACCAGGAGGTGCTTTTGGCGTCGATGCGGCGGCGAGCCTCGCGGTGAAGGCACCGTCCCGGGAGGCCCGCTCGGGCCCGCGGGGCCCGCCCACCGGCCCGCGCGGCGCCGTCTGGTCGATCTTCATCGCTGCGCCCATTTCCGGAGGCCGCATCCACCCTGCCCCAACCAGGTGAACAAAGGGTTAAGGCCGGGCCGGCTGGGCAAGGCTTGCCGGCCGCGGCGGGGGCTTTTTGCCGCCCGGGCCCGCACCTTTCGAGCAGCGCTCAGGCGAGAGCGGCTTGGCACGGGATTCGCATGGATAGGGGCGGATTGCAGCGTGGAGGACGGGATTGCCATGCGCGCGGGCTTGGCACTGGTGGTCCTGGCGATCGCGGCGCTCTGGGGCGGCGCCGCCCTGCCGGGCGCCGTCTCCCGCATCAAGGACATCGCCGATTTCGAGGGGGTGCGGGACAATCTGCTGGTGGGCTACGGCCTTGTGGTGGGTCTGAACGGCACCGGCGACACCCTGCGCAATTCGGTGTTCACCCGCGAAAGCCTGACCTCCATGCTCGAGCGCCTCGGCGTCAGCACCCGCGGCGCCAATCTCAACACCAAGAACGTGGCGGCGGTGATGGTCACCGCCACCCTGCCGCCGTTCGCACGGCAGGGCACCCGCATCGACGTCACCGTGAGCGCCCTCGGCGACGCCAAGTCGCTCCTGGGCGGTACGCTTCTGGTGACGCCGCTCGTGGGCGCCGACGGTGAGGTGTACGCGGTCGCCCAGGGGCCGCTCGCGGTGGGCGGCTTTCAGGCCCAGGGCGAGGCCGAGACCGTCACCAAGGGGGTGCCGACGGTGGCCCGCATCCCGGCCGGTGCGATCGTCGAGCGCGAGGTGGACTTCGCCCTCAACGACCTGCGCGAGCTGCGCCTGTCGCTGCGCAATCCCGACTTCACCACCGCCATCCGCATGGCCCGGGCGATCAACGACAAGCTGGGGCCGGGGACGGCGGTGGTGGCGGATTCCGCCACCGTGGTGCTGACCGTGCCCGCCGCCTACCGGGGCCGCACTGCGGTCCTGCTCGCGGAGCTCGAACAGCTTCCGGTGGAGCCGGACCAGCCGGCCCGCATCGTCATCGACGAGAGCTCCGGCATCATCGTCATCGGCGACAAGGTGCGCATCAGCCGGGTGGCGATCGCCCAGGGCAACCTCACCGTGCGGGTCACCGAAACGCCGGAGGTGTCGCAGCCGCCGCCCTTCTCCCCCGGAGAGACCCGGGAGGTGCCGCGCACCGAGGTGGTGGTGGACGAAGAGCCCGGACGTCGTCTGGCGATCCTGGAGAGCGGCGTCACCCTGGAGGAGCTGGTGGACGGTCTCAACGCTCTGGGCGTGGGCCCGCGCGACATCATCGCCATCATCCAGGCGATCCGCCAGGCGGGCGCGCTGCAGGCCGAGATCGAGGTGATGTGACCATGAGCGGACCCACTTCCCCGGTCCTGCCGCTGCAGCAAACCGTCCCGGGGGACACCGGCCCCGACCGCCTGCGGGAAGCGGCTCTGGATTTCGAGGCGGTGTTCCTCGCCCAGATGCTCAAGGGCATGACCCGGGGGCTGGAGGGCGAGGGGCCGCTCGGCGGCGACGGTCCCTTCGCCGACATGCTGCTCGACGCCTATGCGCGCTTGATCAGCCGCGCGGGCGGCGTGGGCATCGCCGATGCGGTGGTGCGGGAGATGGTGCGGGCGCAGGAGGGGCGCTGATGGAGGCGATGGAGCGGGCCAGCCTCATCCTCACCCTGATCCGGGAGCTGCGGGCGGTGCTGGAGCGCGAGGTGTTGCTGCTCCAGGGGATGAATTTCGAAGGGCTGGAGGAGCTGCAGGAGGAGAAGGCGGCGCTCGCCGATGCCTATGAGGTGGAGGTGGCGGCCCTGCGCCGCACGCCGGAATTCGTCGCCGCCCTCGATCCCGCCGTGCGCGAGGCCCTGCTCGAGGCCATGCGCGAGCTGCGCCGGGTGATGCGCCAGAATCTGGAGGCGCTCATGGCCGCCCGCACGGTCACCGAGCGGGTGGCCCGCCACATCGCCGCCTCCCTCGAGACCAGCCGCCACCACCTCGGCTCCCGCGAACCGGCCGAGGGTGCGGCGCAGGTGCTCCCCCTCACCCTCAACCGCCAGGTGTAGGCTCCGGCCATGTCCCTCACCGTCACCCTCTCCGCAGCGCTCACCGGGCTCGGCGCCGCCAAGCGCAACCTGGACCTCATCGCCAACAACATCGCCAACGTCAACACCGAGGGTTTCAGCCGCAAGCAACTGGCCCAGGAGACCCTGGTGCTGGCCGGGGAGGGTCGCGGGGTGCGGGCCGAGGACATCGCCCGCAGCGTGGATGCCTACCTCAACCGCGAGCTCCGGACCCAGAAGGGGGAGCGGGCCCGCGACCAGTGGCTGGTGCGCTATCTCGAACGCATCCAGAGCGAGCTCTTCGGCGCACCCGGCGAGCCCGAGCGGGGATTGTCGAAGAAACTCGCCAACCTCGGCCAGGCGCTGCAGACCTTCGCCGCCGATCCGTCCAAGCTCGCCGCACGTGAGGAACTGGTGGGCACCCTCGACGACCTGCTCACCGACCTCACCCGGGCCGGAGCGCGGGTGCAGGAGCTGCGCCAGGAGGCGGACCGGCGCATCGCCGCCCTGGTCGAGGACGTCAACCGGATCATTCGCTCGCTCGACGAGCTCAACGCCGAATTCCTGGTCGGGCGCGGCACCGCCGAGCTCGAGGACGCTCGCGACCGGCTGCTCGCGGAGCTCGCGGAGCTCGTGGAGATCAGCGTGGTGCCGCAGGACAAGGGCACCATCGCGGTCTACGCCCGCGGCGGCGTGCCCCTGCTCGAATACAGCCCGCGGGTGCTGATCTACGACCCCGTGCCGGTGGTGGCGCCCGACACCGTCTTCGATGCCATCGAGGTCTATGATCGAAGCCAGATCGACCCCGACACCGGCCGCCCCCGTCCGGGCGAGAAGGGCATGGAGCTCGTGAGCGGCGGCGCCCAGCCGGACACCCCCCTCACCTCGGGCGAGCTCGTGGGGCTGCTCAGGGTGCGCGACCGCCGCCTGCCCGAACTCCAGGGGCAGATCGACGAGTTCGCGGAGCTGCTGCGCTTCGCCCTCAACCGGGCCCACAACGCCGCCTCCCCGGTGCCGCCGCCCGCCGCCCTCACCGGCACCCGCACCGACGCCGCCGCGGATTTCGACGCCGCGGTGCGCAGCGGCACCGCCTATGTGGGCATCGTGGACCTCACAAGCGGCGAGGTTGTGGAGCTGATCGCCGTCGATCTCGACACGCTCGCGGACGCCAGCGCGCTGGCGGCCGCCCTCGACGCTGCGCTCTCGGCACCTCCCTATGGCGGGGGTGCCTCCTGGAGCGCGGACGGCCGCCTGCAGCTCCAGGTGGGACCAGGCTACGGGATCGCCCTCAACGAGGGCACGAGCGCCGTCCGCTGGACCGACAGCGAGGGGCGGGAGCGCACCTACGGCCTCGCTCACTTCTTCGGACTGAACGACCTGGTGGTGATCGATTCCGAGGGCGAACTTGCGGTGCGCTCCGAAATCCGCACCCAGCTCACAGGTCTTTCCGCGGCGCTTTTGGAGGTGGATGCGTCCGGATCGGCCGCGACGCTCGGCGGCATCGTCGACAACCGCGGCGCCCAACGCCTGCTCACCGCCCTCGAGGACACGGTCCCGACCCAGGCCCGGGGCGGGATCCCGGCCCGCGAGGTGGGGGCGGTGGACTATCTCGCCGATCTCATCGCCTTCCAGGCCGGCGAACTCGATCGCCTGCGGGACGCGCTTGCGGCCGACGAGGCTCTCCTCGCCGAGCTGGAACGGCAGCGCTCGGCGGTCTCCGGGGTCAATCTCGACGAGGAGCTGGCCCGGCTCGTGGTCTATCAGCAGGCCTATGCCGCCTCGGCGCGGGTGATCCGCACCACCGAGGAGCTGTTCGACGAACTCATGCGCATGGTGGGATGAGCGATGACCGCACGCATCGGCGACCTGGTGCAGAACCAGCGCATCCTGGAGCTGATCGCCGCCGGACAGAAACGCATCCAGGAGACCCAGGCGGCGGTCGCCTCGGGCAAGACCACCGAACGGTTCGACGCCATCGCCGACCAGGCCGCGCTGCTGGTCTCGGTGCGCCACGCCGAGGCCATGGTCACCACCCGCATCACCCGCAACGAGGAACTGCTGGGGCGGCTCAACCTCATGGAATCGGTGGTGGGCCGGCTCTCCGAGCTGGCCGAGCGGGCGCGCGTGCTGCTCGTGCAGCGCCTCAACGGCAGCACGGGCGCGGATCTGCCGCTCGTCCAGGAGGTGGATGCGTTCGTCAAGGAGATCGAGGCCCAGCTCAACCTGCGCTTCAGCGGGCTCTATCTGTTCGCCGGCAGCCGGGCCGACGTGGCGCCGGTGCAGATGCCCGATCCCCCGCCCACCGCCGCCGACCCCAGCCTGTATTATCGGGGGGACGAGGTGGTGCTGAGCGCGCCGGTCGAGCCCGGGGTGGAGCTGGCCTACGGCGTGACCGCCGCCGAAGAACCCTTCGCCCGCCTGATCGGCGCGCTCGGAAGCGCCCGCCAGGCCCATCTCGACAACGACGAGAACGCCCTCGGACTCGCCCTCAACGAGCTCGGCCGGGCGATCGAACAGCTCGCCGACCTGCGCGGCCGCATCGGCGCAGACGCCGCCCGGCTGCAGCGGATTCTGGACGCCCAGCGGGGCGAACAGGTCTACCTCAGGGAGATCATCAGCGGCATCGAGGACACCGACGTGCCCACCGCGCTCACCCGGCTCGCCCGCGACCAGATGGTGCTGGAGGCCTCCTTCGTGACCATCTCGCGCCTCTCCCGCCTCACCCTGACCGAATATCTGCGCTGAGGTGACCATGTCCGAGACCTTCTCCTCCCCGTCGCCGCCACCGCTTTCTGCCGCCGCCCGGTCCTCCGGCGAGGCACCGCGCGATTCCGCCTGGCCCGAGGAGCTGCGCTTTCCGGGCGGCCTGCCGGGCTTTCCCTCGGCGCGGCGGTTCCGGCTCACGCCCCTGTCCACAGGCGGACCGGCGTTCGCCCGTCTCGAGAGCCTGGAGGACCCAAAGCTCGCCTTCGTGGTGGCACCCCTTGGCCTCGAGCAGCGGCTGATCGATCGCGAGAGCCTGGAGCCGGTGCGTGCGATACTGGCGATCCCGGAAG
>JALSGW010000060.1 GCA_026982585.1 Alphaproteobacteria bacterium
GCGGGACATCCAGCTGGCGTTTGCCCGGGCCAGCCGGCCGGGTCCCGTGGACGTCGATGACTCCCCTCTCGATCGCATGTTCCGGTGGGCCATGGAACAGCAGCCGGATCGGCTCGAGGCCGCCGATCCCGGGCTGCTCGCCGGGTTGCGCAGGCGGCTTGGGGAGGTGGCGGAGGAGCTTCGGCCCCAACTCGAGCGGCTCGCACACGGCCGGGCCTTCGTCGCCGCCGGTGTCGACCGGGAGATCGAGGAGGCGCTCGCGCCGGTGGTGCCGCTCGACGGCGGCGGGCGGCTTGTGGTCCAGGAAACCCTGGCCTGTACCGCCATCGATGTCGACGGCGAAGGCCGCGAGGCCCTGGCGCTCAACCTCGAGGCGGCGGCGGAGGTGGGACGCCAGCTGCGCCTGCGCAACATCGGCGGCCACATCGTGGTGGATTTCGTCACCCTCAAACGGGCGGGCGAGCGTCGGCGCCTCGAACAGGCGCTGGCGCGCGCCGTCCGGGACGATCCCCAGATGGTGCAGATCCATCCGGTCGCAGGTCTCGGACTGGTACCGCTCACCCGCGCGCGCCGCGGGCGCAGCCTGCGCGAACGCTTCCGGCGTCCCTGTGGGGTGTGCCGGGGCGAGGGATCGGAACCATCGCTGGAAGCCCGCCTCGACGAATTGTACTGGACCTTGCGGGAACTCCAGACGCCGCCCGACCGCATCCGCACCGCGCCGGACCTGTACCGTTTCCTGACCGAGACGGGGCCGCATCCCTGGCTTTCGCAACCGGCACTCGTCCAGGACTCCGGTCTTCCCGCCGGCACCTTCCGCATCGAGACCGCGCGATGAGCGAGTCCGCTCCCATCCCGCCCGACCGCCGCACCGGAAAGGGCCGATGTCCGCTCTGCGGCCGTCCGCGCTCCTCGACATGGCGCCCCTTCTGCTCCAGACGCTGCCGGGACGAGGACTTCCTGCGCTGGCTGGACGGCCGCTACCGGCTGCCGGTCGGGCGGGAGCAGGAGCAGGGTGAGGGCGAGCCGCCGCCCACAGGCACCTGATCCGACAGCGCCGGCGCGGCGGAGAGGGCCTGTGAGCCCTCGTTCCAACCTGCTCCGCAATTGGAATGTCCGTTCCAGATCCTGCTTTGCCGGTGTGCGCGCTTGGCCTAGGATTGCGGGCGGCAGAGGGGCAGGAGGGGCCAATGGGCACGGTTCGCCTCACCATGGCGCAGGCGCTGGTGCGCTGGTTGATGGCGCAGCGGATCCGCATCGACGGGCGGGTGGAGCCGCTGTTTCCCGGGGTGTTCGCGATTTTCGGCCACGGCAACGTCACCGCCCTCTCCGAGGCGTTGGAGGCGGTGAAGGAGCGGTTTCCCACCTACCGGGGCCAGAACGAGCAGGGCATGGGGCTTGCCGCCTGCGGTTTCGCCAAGGCCAAAAGACGGCGGCAGATCCTGGTGTGCAGCTCCTCCATCGGACCGGGTGCCACCAATATGGTGACCGCCGCCGGCGTGGCCCACACCAACCGGCTGCCGGTGCTGTTTCTCGCCGGCGATGTGTTCGCGAGCCGGGCCCCCGATCCGGTGCTCCAGCAGGTGGAGCATTTCCACGAGCCCGCCCTCACCGTCAACGACGCCTTCAAGGCGGTGGTCCGCTACTGGGACCGCATCCAGCGTCCGGAGCAGATCCTCCAGTCGCTGCCGCAGGCGCTCGGGGTGATGCTCGATCCGGGCGATTGCGGGCCCGTGTTCCTGGGATTGTGCCAGGATACCCAGGCGGAGGCCTTCGATTATCCCGAGCGGTTCTTCGAGGAGACGGTGCACGAGGTGCCGCGACCGCGTCCCGATCGGGGCCAGCTGCGGCGGGCTGTGGAACTCCTCATGGGGGCGCGGCGACCGCTTGTGGTCGCGGGAGGAGGGGTGCGCTACAGCGAGGCGGAGCAACAGCTCGCCCGGTTCGCTCTGCGCCGGGGGATTCCGGTGGCGGAAACGGTGGCCGGCCGGGGTGTGCTGGTCCACGATCATCCCGCCAACGTGGGGCCGATCGGCATCCTCGGGTCCAAGAGCGCCAACGAGCTCGCGGGCCGGGCCGATCTGATCCTGGCGGTGGGCACCCGCCTTCAGGACTTCACCACCTGTTCCTGGACGGTGTTCGCTCCCGAGGCGCGCATCCTGGCCATCAATGCGGCCCGCTTCGACGCCCTCAAGCACCGCGCCCAGCCGGTGGTGGGCGACGCACGGGTGGCCCTCGAGGAGCTCGACGAGGCCCTGGGCGACTGGCGGGCGCCCGCGGAATGGCTGTCCGAGGCACAGCAGCGCTACCGCGCGTGGAACGCCTATGTGGACCGGCGCACCGCCTTCACCAACGCCGAACGTCCCTCCTACGCCCATGTGGTGGGTGCGGTGGGCCGGGTGGCCGACGAGGAGGATCTGGTGCTCACCGCGGCGGGCGGACTGCCCGGGGAGCTGTGCATGAACTGGCGCGTGCGCCGGCCCGGCACCTTCGACTGCGAGTTCGGCTATTCCTGCATGGGCTACGAGATCTCAGGCGCGCTCGGCGCCAAGCTCGCCGATCCCGGGCGCGAGGTGTTCGCGTTGCTCGGCGACGGCAGCTATCTGATGATGAATTCCGACATCTACACCTCGGTGCTGATGGGCCTCAAACTCATCGTGGTGGTGTGCGACAACGGCGGCTTCGCGGTGATCGACCGCCTGCAGCGGGCCAAGGGCATCCCCTCCTTCAACAATCAGCTCGAGGACTGCCGCATCCAGCAGCTCGAGCGGGTGGCGTTCGCCAAACACGCCGAGGCCATGGGCGCCATCGGCATGCGGGTGCACGGCATCGGCGAGCTCGAACAGGCCTTGCGGGAGGCCAAACGGGCCTCGCGCACGGTGGTGATCCACATCGACGTCCATCCCCGCGACTGGACCGAGGACAACGCAGCCTGGTGGGAGACCGGCACGCCCGCCTGTTCCGAGCGCGAATCGGTGCGTGCCGCCTTTGCGGAACACGCGCGGATGAAGGCCCGCCAGCGGATCGGCGTGTAGCTGCGAGGCGGCGGGGCGGGCCTTGCGCCTCCGATCCAGCCGGGCGTGCTCAGCCGTTCGCGATCTTGGCGAAGACGGCCAGCGCGCGGTCGATGTCGGACTCGCTCACCTCCAGGTGGGTGAGACAGCGGATGGTATCGTGTCCCACCGGCAGCACCTTGACCCCCTCCTCCTGGGCGCGGGCCGCGAATGCCTCGGCAGGCATGCGCAGGGTGCGGAAGTAGACGATGTTGGTCTGCACCCGTTCCGGTTCCACCGCAAGCGCGGGAAGTTCGGCGAGACCCCGGGCCAGCTTGCGGGCGAGCCGGTGGTCCTCGGCGAGCCGCTCGCGGTGATGCTCAAGCGCATAGAGCGCCGCCGCGGCCAGCACCCCGGCCTGGCGCATGGCGCCGCCGTACATGCCCCGGAAGCGGCGCGCCCGCTCCACGAACGCCCGGCTTCCGGCCACCGCCGAGCCGACCGGGGCGCCCAGCCCCTTGGAGAAGCACACCGCCACACTGTCGCACAGGCCGGTCCAGGAGCGCTCGGGCATGCCCGCCGCCACCGCGGCGTTCCAGATGCGGGCGCCGTCGAGATGCACCCGCAGGCCGCTTTCCCGGGCGAGGCCGACCACCGCCCGGAAGGTCTCGAGCGGCCACACGGTGCCGCCGCCGCTGTTGTGGGTGTTTTCGAGGCACAAAAGCCGCTGCGGCGGGAACAGGTCCGGGGGGATGCGGGGCGGCGCCTGATGCAGCCGGCGCGCGAGCTCCTCGGGGCCGAACACGCCCGCGGCGGTGGGGATCGCCTGCACCGTCACCCCGGCGAGCGCCGCATGCGCACCCCGTTCGAACAGCAGCACATGGGCCTGGGCCTCGGCCAGGATCTCGTCGCCGGGTTCGGTCTGGGCGCGCAGCGCCAGCTGGTTGGCCATGGTCCCGGAGGGGACGAACAGGGCCGCCTCTTGGCCGAGCAGCTCCGCGACCCGCTCCTCGAGCCGTCGTACGGTCGGATCCTCGCGGTACACATCGTCCCCCACCTCAGCACGGGCCATGGCTTCGCGCATGGCGGGGGTGGGACGGGTGACGGTATCGCTGCGCAGATCCACGACGTTCACCGCAAAAACCTCCCTTGCGCACCACAGCTGCCGGCATCAGAGGGGTGCCGCCCTAGGACTCCGCCCAGGCGGCCACGGGCGGCGAGCCTAGCGCTTCAGGGCGGGGTTGGCGAGCGGCGCGGAAGGCGCGCCGGCGGGCGGCCTCAGCCCTGGTCTTGCGGGGCCAGGCTCGCGGTTCCTTCCGTCCGCTTCTCGGCCTTCTCTTTCTCGGCGCGCGCCTGGGCCACCGCCTCGTCGAGTTCGCTCTGGCTGCAGAGACCGAGCAGCACCGGATCGCGCGGGCGGATCTCGGCGCTCTTCCAATGGGTGCGCTCCCGCACCGCCTGGACGGTGGCCTTGGTGGTGCCGAGCAGCTTGCAGATCTGTTTGTCCGAAAGCTCCGGGTGGTGCCGCAGCAGCCAGGCGATGGCGTCCGGTCGCTCCTGGCGCTTGACGAGAGGCGTGTAGCGCGGGCCCTTGCGGCGCGGCACCTTGATCTGGTCGGCGATGGTGCGGGCCATCTCGAGGCGGGCGTTGGGATCCTTCTGGCAGCGCTCGATTTCCTCGCGGGTGAGGATGCCGGCGCCGATGGGGTCGAGGCCGCGGATGCCGGTGGCCACCTCGCCGTCGGCGATGGCCTTGACCTCGAGCGGATGCAGGCCGCAGAACTCGGCGATCTGCTCGAAGGTGAGGCTCGTATTCTCCACCAGCCACACCGCGGTGGCCTTGGGCATCAAGGGTCGGGCCATCGCTTGGATCTCCTCAGAGCCGACTGGACGGTCGGACCACCGACCCGCAGGCTGGGTCGGAGCCGAGGGGTGCGCGGGCCGCGCGGTCCTCATATAGGACGGCCCTCGCCCCGGGACCAGCGGCTCCGCTAGAGGCTTGCGGTCATGCCGCCGTCGACCACCAGCACGTGGCCGTTCACGTAACTCGCCGCATCGGAGGCGAGGAACACCGCCACCCCGCCGAGCTCGTGCGGCCGCCCCCAGCGGCCGAGCGGGGTCCTTCCCTCCACCCAGCTGCGGAACTCCTCCCGGGCGGCCAGATCGCGGGTCATGTCGGTGGTGATGAAGCCCGGCGCGATGGCGTTGACGGTGATCCCGAGGGGACCGAGTTCCGCGGCGAGCGAACGGGTGAGGCCGTGGAGGGCGGTCTTCGCTGCGACATAGGCGTGGACGTTGGGCCGGCCCACGAGCCCCATGATCGAGCCGAGGTTGATGATGCGGCCGAAACCGCCGTCCCGCATCAACCGCGCCGCCTCCCGGGCGAGGCGGAAGCAGGCGGTGAGGTTGGTCTCGAGGATGCGGGCGAACACCTCGTCGTCGGTCTCCCACAGCGGCACCCGGTGCTGGATGCCGGCGTTGTTGACGAGCACATCGAGCCGCCCGTGCACGTCCCGGATGGTCGCCAGCCGCTCCACCACCGCCCGCGCATCGGTGACGTCGAAGGCCAGCCCTTCGACGTGGAAGCTCATCGCCTTCAAGCGCGCCACCGCCGCCTCGAGGCGCTTGGGA
>JALSGW010000061.1 GCA_026982585.1 Alphaproteobacteria bacterium
GTCTGCCGGGCCGATGTAGACCCCATCCAGGCCGGGGGTGGTGACGATGTCCTCGACCCGCTCCAAGGCCTCCCGGGTCTCGATCATGGCGAACACCAAGACCGTGCCGTTGGCGTGCGCGGCGTAGTCCGCGCCGTGGACCAGGGCGGCCCGGGTGGGGCCGAAGCTGCGCCTTCCATCGGGGGGATAGCGGCAGAAGCCGACCAGCTCCGCCGCCTCCTCGCGGTTGTTCACCATCGGGCAGATCACGCCGAGCGCGCCCGCGTCCAAAAGCTTCATGCAGATGCCCGGCTCCCGCCAGGGAATGCGCACGAGCGGGACCGTGCGTTCGGCCGGGATGGCCTGGAGCAGCGAGAGCGCGGCATCGAAGCCGATCATGCCGTGCTGGAGATCGATGGTGAGGCTGTCGAATCCGCTTCGGGCGAGGATTTCCGCCACCTGCGGGCTCGGCATCGAGAGCCAGCCGTTGAGGGTCTTGTCGCCGCGGTTCCACCGGTTGCGCAGAGGGTTGTCCACGGTCTTCTCCACCGGTCATCAACCGAGGGTGGGGATCACGAATTCGGCGCCGAGCGGCTTGTCCGGCCAGCGCAGGGTGACCGCCTTGAGCCGGGTATAGAAGCGCAGACCCTCCACGCCGTGCGCGTGGTGGTCGCCGAACAGCGAGCGTTTCCAGCCGCCGAAACTGTGGTAGGCGACCGGGACCGGGATGGGCACGTTGATCCCCACCATGCCGATCTTGACGGCGTTGGCGAACTGGCGCGCCACCCCGCCGTCGCGGGTGAAGATCGCCACGCCGTTGCCGTAGGGGTGGTCGTTGACGATGCGCAGCGCCCGTTCGAGGTCGGGCATGCGCACCACCGACAGCACCGGTCCGAAGATCTCCTCCTTGTAGATGCGCATCTCCGGCGTCACCCGGTCGAACAGCGTGCCGCCGAGGAAGAAGCCGCCTTCATAGCCCTGCATGGTGATCTCGCGGCCGTCGACCACCAGTTCCGCGCCTTCCTCGACGCCGATCTCGATGTAGCGCACCACCCGGTCCCGGTGCTCGCGGGTGACGAGCGGGCCCATCTCCACCCCCGGCTCGAGGCCGGGGCCGATCTTGAGCTGGCGCACCCGGGGGGCGAGGCGTTCGATGAGGGCGTCGGCGGTCTTCTCCCCCACCGGCACCGCCACCGACACCGCCATGCAGCGCTCGCCCGCCGATCCGTAGGCGGCTCCGAAGAGGGCGTCCACCGCCTGGTCCATATCGGCGTCGGGCATGATCACCATGTGGTTCTTGGCGCCGCCCAGGGCCTGCACCCGCTTGCCGGCGGCGGTGCCGGTCCGCCACACGTATTCCGCCACCGGGGTGGAGCCGACGAAGGAGATGGCGGCGACGTCGGGATGGCGGAGCAGGGCGTCCACCGCCTCCTTGTCGCCGTTGACGACGTTGAACAGCCCCTCCGGAACACCGGCCTCGAGCGCGAGCTCCGCGAGCAGCATGGGCGCAGACGGCGTCTTCTCGGAGGGCTTGAGCACGAAGCCGTTGCCGGCGACCAGGGCGAGCGGCGCCATCCACAAGGGGATCATGGCCGGGAAGTTGAAGGGGGTGATGCCCGCGCACACCCCGAGCGGATAGCGCTGGGAGACGATGTCCACCCCCGTACCCACCTGATGGCTGAACTCGCCCTTGAGCAGGTGCGGGGCGCCGCAGGCGAACTCCACCACCTCGAGCCCCCGGATCACCGAGCCCTTGGCATCCTCGAGGGTCTTGCCGTGTTCCTCGGTGATGATGCGGGCGATGCGCTCGAGGTTCTGTTCGATCAGCTCCTTGTAGCGGAACATCACCCGGGTGCGGCGGATGATCGGCAGCGCCTCCCAGGCCGGCTGGGCGCGTTTGGCCGCCTGCACCGCCCGGTCCACCTCCTCGGCACCGGCGAGCGCCACCTGTCCCGTCTGTTCCCCGGTGGCCGGGTTGTAGAGGGGACCGAAACGACCGCTGGTGCCGGGAACCTGTCGGCCGTCGATGAAATGACCCAGCTCCTTCGCCATGGTGCTGCCTCCCGCCGCTCGCCAGTGCCGCAGCTTCGCTCGCCGGCGACCGCGCGTGTCCCGAAGGGACGCATCGCCCGCACCGGCACGAGGGTCTAGCCGTCTGCCGTACCTGGGCTCATACCGCCGGCTTCGGGACGCGTCGAGTCCCGAAAGGGAGGGTCAAGCCGCGCGCACCCGCCTCAGGGTGAGGGCGAGCCGGCCGCCATCCGGAACCAGCGTGCTGGTGTCGGGGAGGATGCGATCGATGCCGTGGTAGGCGAGGCGGCTCGTTCCGCCCATCACCACCACATCGCCGCTTTTCAGGCGTACCCTCCAGGTGGGATCGCGGCGCCGCAGCCCGCCGATGCGGAAGATGGCGTCGTCGCCCAGGGAAATGGTCAGGATCGGGGCGTCGAACACCTCCTCGTCCTCGTCCCGGTGCAGGCCCAGGCGGCTGTCGGCCCGGTACCAGTTGACCAGACAGCATTCGGGCGGGCGCGGATCGCCCGCAAGCTCCCGCCAGAGCGCGAGAAGCGCATCCGGCATCGGCGACCAGGGGCGGCCGGTGAGCGGGTGGCGTTCCTGGTAGCGGTAGCCGTGCCGGTCCGACACCCATCCGAGGGGGCCGAGATTGCCCATCAGCACCGAGAACGGCCGGCCGGTGCGGGGCATGTGCGGGCGGAAGAACCCGCCCGAGGCGGCAACGCCGGCGAGCACTTCCCGCACCAACCGGGCCTGGAGGGCCGCATCCAGATGGCCGGCCAGATGGCGGAAGCCTTGCGGCGGTGCGGCCGGCGTCATGGCTGCCTCGCTGCGGGCTCAGTGCGGCTCGGCGCGGCGGATGTAGCGGTAGCGGTCATCGGAGCGGATGCGCAGCCGCCGTCTGCTTCCGCGGCGCAGCACGGCCACCGGGACGACGGCGCCGGCCGGGCCCAGGGACCACAAGGTGCGGTAGGCGTCGGCGAGGTCCGCCACCGGGATGCCGGCGATCTCGAACAGGATGTCGCCGGGTGCGACACCGGCCCTTTGGGCCGGCGCTCCCTCCATGACGCCGGCGACCACGAGCCCCCGGTCGCTTTCCCGCAGGTACAGTCCAAGCCACGGCCGCGGCGGTCTGCGGGCGCGGCCGCGGTGGACCAGATCGTCGAAGACCGGCTGCAGAAGGTCGATGGGCACCACCATGTTGCGCCGGTCGGCGGGGCTTTCCTCGGGGCTCTCCAGCAAAAGGGCCGCGAGCCCCACGAGCAATCCGTCCTGGTCGAAGCAGGCGGCGCCGCCCCAGAAGGGATGGGCGGGGGTGGTGATCAACGCCTCCTCGAGCAGATATTCCCAGTAGCCGGCGAACTCCTCCCGGGCGAGCAATCGCGCCTGGACCGCGCTCAAGAGACCGCCGGCTGCGGCCACCACCAGCGGCGCGCCCACCCGCAGCCGGTGCGCCTGGCCCCATTCCACCGGCGCCGCCTGGAGGTCGCCGAGGGCGCGGACCACCGCGAAGCCGGTCTCGTGGTCGTAGCCGAGCAGCTGTCCGGCCACCGGCTCGCCCTCGGGTCCGGAGAGCCAGATCTCCTGGGCTTCCACCACCAGATAGCCCATGGTGAGCACGACCCCGTCCTCGCCCACCACCACCCCGCTGCCCTCGCGTTCGGTGCCGAGCACGGCCGCGGTGTAGGCTTGGGGCGGCACCTGGGCGCGCAGGTGGACCACGGCGTCCAAAAGCGGCGCGATGGCGAAGCGCAGGCGTTCCGGCCGCGGCCGGAGTTCGGGTGGAACGACGGGCGGGGTGCCGTTGAGCATGGCGGTGACCTCCGGCGCGGCGGCGGACGGTTCAGCCGGTGAAGGCCTGGATGCCCGTCTGGGCGCGGCCCAGGATGAGGGCGTGGATGTCGTGGGTGCCCTCGTAGGTGTTGACCGCCTCCAGGTTCATGAGGTGGCGGATGACGTGGAATTCGTCGGAGATGCCGTTGCCGCCGAGCATGTCGCGGGCCATGCGGGCGATGGCCAGCGCCTTGCCGGCGTTGTTGCGTTTGATGAGGGAAATCGCTTCGGCGCTGGCCCGGTTGTCGTCGAGCAGGCGACCCACCGCGAGGCAGGCCTCGAGGCCGAGGGCGATCTCGGTCTGCATGTCGGCGAGCTTTTTCTGGACCAGCTGGTTGGCCGCGAGCGGCCGGCCGAACTGGCGCCGTTCCAGCACGTATTCGCGCGCCTTGTGCCAGCAGAACTCGGCCGCCCCCATCGCCCCCCAGGCGATGCCGTAGCGGGCCCGGTTGAGGCAGCCGAAGGGCCCCCTGAGGCCCCTGGCGCCGGGGAGCATGCGGTCTTCGGACACCTCCACCTCATCCAGGAGGATCATGCCGGTGACGGACGCTCTGAGCGAGAACTTGCCCTCGATCCTTGGGGTCTCGATGCCCTTCATGCCGCGCTCGAGCAGAAAGCCCCGGATCTCCCCTTGTTCGTCCTTGGCCCACACCAGAAGGAGGTCGGCGATGGGGCTGTGGGTGATCCAGTTCTTGGCGCCGGAGAGGCGGTAGCCGCCCGGCACCCGGCGCGCGCGGGTGCGCATGCCGGCCACGTCCGAGCCGAAGTCGGGTTCGGTGAGGCCGAAGCAGCCCACGATCTCGCCGCGGGCGAGCGGCGGCAGCCACTGGCGCCGCTGGTCCTCGGAGCCGTAGGCCCAGATCGGGAACATGACGAGCGAGGACTGGACACTCATCGCCGAGCGATAGCTGGAATCGACGCGCTCGATCTCGCGGGCGATGAGACCGTAGGCGACATAGCCGAGGCCGGCGCATCCGTATTCCTCGGGCAGGGTGCAGCCGAGAAAGCCGAGCCGCCCCATCTCATACAGGATCTCGCGGTCGAACCGCTCCTTGCGGTTGGCTTCGAGGATGCGCGGCATGAGCTCCGCCTGGGCGTAATCCCGGGCGGTCTTCTGGACCAGACGCTCCTCCTCGCTGAGCCGTTCGTCGAGCCGGAAGGGGTCCCGCCAGTCGAAGGCGGCAAGGCGTGCGACATCGAAACCGGCAGTGGGTTCTCGGGTCATGGGCGGGTTCCTTTCCTGCTGGCCTCGGGCCCAGAACGGGGACGCGCCGAAGGTAGGCGCTCGGACCGCGCTTGGCGAGGTTCAACCGGCATGGCGGGCGAGATGGTTGCGGATGCGGCGGGCGGCCTCCAACAGCCGCTCGGTGGAAGCCGCGAGGCTCACCCGCACGCAATGGCGCATGCTCGGGCCGAAGCTCGATCCCGGCAGCACCGACACCCCCTGTTCGTCGAGCAGATCCCGGGCGAACCGGTCGCCGTCGAGCCCGAGGTCGTGGAGGTCGAGGATCAGGAACATACCGGCACGCGGCTCCAGCACTCCAAGCCCCGGCTGTTCGCGCAGGGCGGCGGCGAAACGCTGCGCGCGCCTTTGGTAGCGTTCCGCGATCTCCCCCTCGAGTCGTTCCAAATGGCGCAGGGCCTCGACCGCCGCATCCTGGATGAAGGGCGGAAGCCCGTAGGTGGTAACACCGGCGAGCAGTTCGAGATGGT
>JALSGW010000062.1 GCA_026982585.1 Alphaproteobacteria bacterium
CCACGGGGGTCATGAGCCAGGGCCAGCTGGTTTTATACAACAGCCGCACGCGCAGCAAGGAACCCTTCGCGCCGCTCTTGGCCGATCGGGTGCGCATGTACGTCTGCGGCCCCACCGTCTACCAGCGCATCCATCTCGGCAACGCCCGGCCGCTCGTGGTGTTCGACCTGCTCTACCGCCTGCTCCGCCACCTCTACGGGCGGGTGGTCTATGTGCGCAACATCACCGACGTGGACGACAAGATCATCCACGAGGCCGAGGCGAACGGCGAGCCCATCGCCGCGCTCACCGAGCGCACCACCCGCGCCTTCCACGCCGATGCAAGGGCGCTGTTGTGCCTTGCGCCGGACGTGGAGCCCCGGGCCACCGAGCACATTCCGGACATGATCCGGCTCATCGAGGAGCTGCTCCGGCGGGGGGTCGCCTATGTGGCGGACGGCCATGTGCTGTTCCACGTGCCCGCCTGGCCCGACTACGGCCGCCTGTCCGGCCGATCGCGCGCCGAACAGATCGCCGGCGCGCGGGTGGAGGTCGCCCCCTTCAAGCGCGATCCCGCCGATTTCGTGCTGTGGAAGCCGTCGCCGCCGGAACTCCCGGGCTGGGACAGCCCCTGGGGGCGGGGCCGTCCGGGCTGGCACATCGAGTGCTCGGCCATGAGCGAACGCTATCTCGGGGTGCCCTTCGACATCCACGGCGGCGGCATCGACCTTTTGTTTCCCCACCACGAGAACGAGAGCGCGCAGAGCTGCTGCGCCCACGGCCTGCCTTATCTGGCCCGGTTCTGGGTCCACAACGGCTTCGTCACCATGCGCGCCGAGAAAATGGCCAAGTCGGTGGGCAATGTGGTGACGGTGGAGGAGGCGCTGAAGCGGGCGCCGGGAGAAGCGATCCGACTGTGGATCCTGGGCGCCCACTACCGGGCGCCGCTGGACTTCAGCGAGGAAGCGCTGCTGCGGGCGCGGCAGACCCTGGACCGCTGGTATCTGGCCCTGTCGCGGGTGGAAGGGGAGCTGCCGGAGGCGGCGCCCGACGGCGAGCTGGTGGCGGCGCTGTTGGACGATCTCAACACGCCGCGCGCGCTCGCGCGCCTGCACGCACTGGTGCACGACCTCAACCGCCTGGGCGGCGGCCCGCAAGGGCGCAGAGCGGCCGCCGTGCTGCGCGCCTCGGCCGCGCTGTTGGGCCTGCTTGAGGCACCCCCGCGGCAGTGGCTTGAGCAGGGGGTGGAGGTGGATGTAGGCTGGATCGAGGCACGGATTCGCGAGCGCAGCGAAGCGCGCAGACGGCGGGACTTCGCCACCGCCGACCGCATCCGCGCCGAACTGCTGGCGAAGGGCATCCTGCTCGAGGATACGCCTCAGGGAACGGTGTGGCGCAGGCGATGAACGCGCAGCGGGTGTATCTCTACGACACCACCCTCAGGGACGGCGCCCAGACCCAGGGCGTGACCTTCAGCGTCAACGACAAAAGGCGCATCGCCCAGGAGCTCGACCGGCTCGGCATCGACTTCATCGAGGGCGGATGGCCCGGCGCCAACCGTACCGACGACGCCTTTTTCTCAGAGCCGCCGCAGCTCGCCCGCTCGCGGCTGTGCGCCTTCGGCATGACCCGCAGGCCGGGGCGCAGTGCGGCCAACGATCCCGCTCTGCAGGCCCTGTTCCGCTCCGGTGCGGAGGGACTCACCCTGGTCGGCAAGAGCTCGGCCCGGCATGCCAACGGCGCGCTCGGGGTGAGCCGGGACGAGAACCTGCGCATGATCCAGGACAGCGTGGCGGAGGCCAAACGCCACGCCCGCACGGTGCTGTTCGACGCCGAGCATTTCTTCGACGGCTTCAAGGAGGATCCGGACTACGCGCTGGCCTGTCTCGCCGCCGCCTTCGAGGCCGGGGCGGACTGGCTCGTGCTGTGCGACACCAACGGCGGCACCCTGCCCCACGAGGTGGAGGCCGTCGTGGAGCGGGTCGCCGCCCGCTTTCCTCCGGAACGGCTCGGCATCCACACCCACAACGACACCGACAATGCGGTGGCCAACGCCCTCGCAGCGGTGCGGGCGGGCTGCCGCCAGATCCAGGGCACCATCAACGGCCTCGGCGAACGCTGCGGCAACGCCAACCTCGTGAGCCTGATCCCGACCCTGGTCTTCAAGATGGGTTTGGATGTGGGCATCCCGCCCGAGCGCATCCGGCACCTCACCCATCTCTCCCGCTTCGTGGACGAGCTCCTCAACCGCATCCCCAACCGCCACGCCGCCTATGTCGGCGCCTCCGCTTTCGCCCACAAGGGCGGCCTGCACGCCTCGGCGGTGCTCAAGGACCCGAGCTTCTACGAGCACATCGACCCGGCCTGGGTGGGCAACGAACGCGACATCCTGATCTCGGACCAGGCGGGGCGGTCGAACCTGCTGCGCCGCTTCAAGGAGATGGGCCTGTCGCTCGAGATCGGCGAGGCCCAGGTGCACGAGATCCTCGAGACGGTGAAGCGCAGGGAGGCGGCCGGGTTCAGCTATGACGGGGCGAGCGCCAGTTTCGAGCTCCTGGTCCTGCAGAGCCTGGGCCAGCTTCCCCAGTATTTCGAGCTGCTCAAGTTCCGGGTGATCGACGAACGCCGCTACAACGCCAAGGGCGAGCTCGTCATCGTCTCGGAGGCCACCGTCAAACTGCGCGTCGGCGCTTCGGAGGTGCTGGTGGCGGAGGAGGGCAACGGTCCGGTCAACGCCATCGACCGGGCCCTGCGCCAGGCGCTGTCCCAGATCTATCCCAGCCTCGCCCAGATGCGGCTCGTCGACTACAAGGTGCGGATCCTGACGCCCGAGGCCGGCACCGCGGCGGTGACGCGGGTGATCATCGAAAGCGAGGACGACCGCGGTCAGGTGTGGCAGACGGTGGGGGTCTCCGGCAACATCATCGCCGCCTCCTACAACGCCCTTCATGACGCCATCGTCTGGAAGCTGTTCCGGGACGGGGCCGTACCCCCGGGCGCCTGAGCGAGGCGGGCTCCGCACGCCGGTCCGCATCCCCTTAACCGAAATTATACGCTAAGGGGCTTATGGGGGACGCGCGCGGAACGGACGGAGGCCGATGACCATCCACCTCTATGAGGGCGACCTGCCGGAGGAGGTGCGCTTCGGCGAGGTGGTCGCCGTGGACACCGAGACCATGGGGCTGCGCCCGCAGCGCGACCGGCTGTGCCTGGTGCAGTTGTCTGGCGGCGACGGATGCGCCCACCTCGTGCGCATTCCGCCCCAGGGCAGCCCGGCTCCCAACCTGCGGCGCCTGCTCGCCGATCCGAACCGCCTCAAGCTGTTCCACTTCGCCCGCTTCGATCTCGCGGTGCTCGAGCACCATCTCGGGGTACGCTGCGCCCCGGTCTACTGCACCAAGATCGCCTCCAAGCTCACCCGCACCTACACCGATCGCCACGGGCTGCGGGACCTGTGCCGGGAGCTGTTGGGCATCGAACTCGACAAGGGGCCGCAGAGCTCGGACTGGGGTGCGCCGGAGCTGGAGGAGCGCCAACTCCAGTACGCCGCCAACGACGTGCTGCATCTGCACGCCCTCAAGGAACGACTCGACGCGCTGCTCGCCCGGGAGGGGCGCACCGAGCTGGCCCAGGCCTGTTTCGCCTTCCTCCCCACCCGCGCGCGGCTCGATCTGCTCGGCTTCGACGAGCCGGATCTGTTCGCCCATTAGGAGGGGCCGATGCCGGTCGCGTTGACGCCGCTCTTGTGCCACCACATACTCCAGCCGGCCGGCCGTTCGGGCGGCGCGTCGGGATCACAGGGGTCATCGATGTCCGAACCGGTGCTCACCGACATCCAGGAGCTCGCCGAGGACGCCCGCGCGGCCATCGCCAGCGGACGCCGGGTGGTGGAGGCGGAGGCGCGGGCGCTCGCCGAGCTCGCCCGCCACATCGGGCCGAGCTTCGCCGAGGCGGTGGAGCGGATCGCGGCGACGGCGGGGCGGGTGATCGTCACCGGCATGGGCAAGAGCGGCCACGTGGCGCGCAAGATCGCCGCCACCCTGGCCTCGACCGGAACCCCGGCCCTCTACGTGCACCCGGCCGAGGCGAGCCACGGCGATCTCGGCATGATCACCTCCGACGATCTCGTGCTCGCCTTGTCCAATTCCGGCGAGACCGCCGAGCTGCGCGACATCACCCTCTACACCCGCCGCTTCCGCATCCCGCTCGTGGCGGTGGTGGGGCGACGCCGCAGCACGCTTGCGGAGAACGCCGACCTCGCGCTGGTGCTGCCCGAGGTGGAGGAGGCCTGTCCCCTGGGCCTCGCCCCCACCACCTCCACCACCCTCATGCTGGCCCTGGGCGACGCGCTGGCGGTGGCGCTTTTGGAGCGCAAGGGCTTTTCGCCCCGGCAGTTCGCCGAATTCCATCCGGGCGGTCGGCTCGGGGCGCGGCTTGTGCGGGTCGACCAGCTGATGCGCCGCGGCGAGGAACTGCCGCTCATCCGGCTCGGCGGCTCGATGCGGGAGGCGGTTTTGGAGATGACCCGCAAGTGCCTCGGCTGCGTGGGGGTGACGGACGAGGCCGGCAGGCTCGTGGGCATCATCACCGACGGCGACCTGCGCCGCCACATGGGGCCCGATCTGCTCGAGCGTCGGGTCGATCAGGTGATGACGGCGCGCCCGCGCACCATCGATCCGCGGGCGCTGGCGGTGGAAGCGCTGGCGCTCATGAACCGCTGCGCCATCACCGTGCTGTTCGTGCTGGACCGGGACGGGCGGCCGGAGGGTGCGCTGCACCTCCACGACTGCCTGCGCGCCGGAGTGGCGTGATGATGCGGGCCCGTGCCCCCTTCGCCCTTCGCTTCGCCCTGGGCCTCGCGTTGCTGGCGCTTATGGCGGCGGGGGCACGCAGCCAGGGACTGGCCCAACACGATCCGGCCCAGCCCATCGAGATCCTGGCCGACCGGTTGGTGGTCGAGCAGGCGCGGGAGGTAGCGGTTTTCAGCGGCAACGTCGAGGCGGTCCAGGGCACGTTGAAGCTGCGGGCGGACCGGCTCGAGGTGTTCTACCGGTTGAGCGGGGAGGCGGGCGCCTCCTCCGGCCAGCCGGTGCGCCGCATCGTGGCGGAGGGAAATGTGGTGATCGCCTCCCCGGAGGAGTCGGCGCAGGCGGAGCGGGCGGTCTACGAGGTGCTCGAGGGACGCATCCGCCTGGACGGCGGAGTGGTGCTCGCCTCCGGGGAGAATGTGATCCGCGGCGAGCGCCTCGACATCGACCTCAACCGCAGACAGGCGGTGGTGAGCGCCTCCCCCGAGACCGGCGGACGGGTGCGGGCGCTGTTCGTGCCCGGCGAGGGGCTCAGGCTCGGCGGCGGTGCGGAGAGCCAGCCATGAGCACCGCTCTTTTGCCGAGCGCGGGCGACGCCCCGGGCCTGACCGCCGCCGCACCGGACGGCATCCTGGAGGCGGTGCGGCTCACCAAGACCTTCGACGGCCGCAAGGTCCTGAACGAGGTGAGCATCGTCGTCCATCCCGGTGAGGCGGTCGGCCTGCTCGGTCCCAACGGCGCCGGCAA
>JALSGW010000063.1 GCA_026982585.1 Alphaproteobacteria bacterium
GAGCTCGCCGACCTGGCCCAGCAGCGGGACCAGCTGGCCCGCGAGCGAACCTCCCTGGAACAGCGTCTCCAACAACTCGCAGCGGAGCGAGACCGGCTCGCCGCGGAGGTGGACCGGCTGAAGGGCCGCCTGGCCGAGGGCGAGCGGCAACGGAAGGCCCTCGAGGAGCGTCTGCGCGACGCCGAGACCGCGCGCGTGCAGTCCGAGGAGCGTGCGGCAGCACTGGCCGGGGAGCTTGAGACGGCACGGCAGGAGCTCGCGCGACTGCGGGAGCAGGAGGCGCGGCTTGTGCGCGAAGGGGAGGAGCTCAGAACCCGGCTCGAAGGCGCGCTCGCCCTGGCCCGCCGCGAATCGGAGCGGCTTGCCGCCGAGAACCGGGCGCTCAGCACCCGCATCGAGGAGCGCAACCAGGCGCTGGCCGAACTCGAGCGGGAGCTGGAGGCGCTCGCCCAGGCCCGGGACCGGCTCCAGGCCGAGCGGGATGCGCTTCGGGCCGAACGGGAGGCGCTTGCGGCATCCAATGCCGAGCTTTCCGAGCGGCTGTCCCGCAGCCAGAGCGAACTCGAAACGCTCAAGGAGCGGCTTGCCCAAGCCGAAGAAGAGATCCGCCGCCTGCGCGAACAGCTGCAACAGAGGGAAGAGCAGCTGCGGGCGCGGGAGGAGGAACGGGACGCCCTCCTTGAAGAGCTCCGCGACCGGGAGATGCGGCTCGCAAGCCTGGAGCGGCGCCTTGCGGGAGAAGCGGCACAGGCCCGCGGACGTGCGGAAGCGCTCGCGCGCGCGCGCGCCGAGCTCGCCGCCCTCGAGGACCGGCTCGCCGCCAGGGAGCAGGCCCTGGCCGCCACCCGCCGGGAGCTGGAAGGGCTTCGGAGCAGGCTTGCCGACGCCGTCCGCGAACGCACCCGGCTCGAGGAGGAGGTGGCCGCGCTTCAAGCGGCGCGCCGCACCCAGTCCGCGCGGCTCAAAGAGCTCGAAGAGGCGCTCGCGGCGGAGCGCGGGCTGCGGCTTCGCGAGCGCGCCGAAGGCGACCGACGGCTGCAGCGGGCCGAGTCTCGAGCGCGCGGCCTCGAGGAACGGGTGGCCGCGCTCCAGGCCGAGGTGCGCAGCATGCGGGCGCGGGCGCTGGAGTTGACGTTGCGGGTGGACGAGCTCGAAGCGATCCGGATGCGGCTGCAGCGGCAGCTCGACCGGCTGGAAGCGGAACGGGCGCGGCTGTCGGAGGAACGAAGCCGGCTCGACCGCGCGCTGGAGCGGGCCCGCGCGGAGCGGGACGAGCTGCGCGAGGAGCGGCAGCGGCTCGCCCGCGAGCGGGAGGCGCTCGCGGCTCGGGTCGAACGACTCCTGGACCAGGCGGCCGAGCGGCGGGAGCGGATCGCCGCCCTGAGCCGGCGCGAGGCGGAGCTCGGGGCGCGAATCCAGGAGCTCGCCGCGACCAAGGAGGGTCTCGAGGCCCGGCGGCGGGAACTCGCACGGGAGCTGGCCCGGGCCGAGGAGACGCGCAAGCGGCTGCAGAGCGCTCTCGCCGATGCCCGCGCGGAGCTGGCCCGGCTGCGCCGCTCGGCCCTCGAAGCCCGGGAGCTCGCAACACCTCCGGCCCCGGACCGCATCGCCCTGCTCCCGCGCCTCGAGGCCCAGGCGGCCGAACTCGCCGCCCTGCGCGTCCGGATCGAGGCCCTCGAGGCCGAGGCCGCCGCCCGGGAACAAGAGCTCGCCCGGCTCGCCGCCGAGCGGGATGCGATCCGTGCCCAGCGCGACTCCCTGCGCCGGCTGCTCGCCCAGCGCAAGCTGCCCGATCCCGGGGCACGCGTGCGCGAGGAGCTGGCGGTCGCCGCCGAGCCCCTGGCGCCGACCCTGGCGGTCCAGGTGGAGGCGGAACGGCGGCGTCGCGGCGAGGGGCTTTCCGCGGTGCTGGCCTCGCTTCCGGGGGCGGAACCCCTCCCCTATCTCGAGGGTGGCCGCATCGTGCTGCCGGAGGCCTTGCTGTTCGCCCCCGGCGAGACCGAACTCTCGGCACCGGCCAAGCGGGTGCTCGCCACCCTGGCGCTGCGCCTCGGCCAGGCGCTGCGCGCGTTGCCCGAGGATCTGCCGTGGGCGCTTCGGGTGGAAGGCCACAGCGACGACCTGCCGGTGCGCGCCGGCCGCTTTCGCGACAACTGGGAACTCTCGGCGGCGCGGGCGGCCTCCGTGGCGCGCTTTCTGATCGCCAAGGGGCTTCCCGCGGAGCGGCTGGTGGTGGCCGGCTACGCCGACACCCGGCCGCGGGTTGCGAACCGGGACGCGGCCTCGCGCCGCCTCAACCGCCGGGTCGAGCTGCGTCTCGACGTCCTCTGAGCCCCTCGCCGCGGCGCTAGCGGGGGGTCGTGAAGTCGACGCCATCGTCCGCGCGCAGACGCGGTCCGAGACCGCGGGGCACGCCGCGCACCAACAGCTGGGTGCGATGATGGCGGGCCTTGCGGGCGAGCGCCCCCAGATGATCGCAGAGAGCCGTGGGATCGCCGCGCGCCGTGCGCAGGTCCACCACCAGAAGCGGCACGCGCAGCACGCCGAGATCGGGCGGCTCGAGGGTCGGCTCGGCGAGCTGGATCGCCGTCATGGCGCAGAGATCGCGCACCAGGGCCAGTTGCTGCGCCAGCTTGGGCGCATAGGCGCCGGCCTCCACCTCGGTGAGATTGATCACGATATGGCGCCGCAGCAGATCGGGAAGCTCCCGCAGGCATTCGAGATAGCGCTGCTGCAGCTGGCGGTGGTGGAAGGTGTGCAGGGAGAGATCCACCACCGCGAGCAGCTGGTCGCGGTCCTCCTCGGCCTCGAGGGCGAGCCTGTGCTGGGCGAGGATGAAGATATCGTGGTCCAGATGGGCCTCGGGTTCGCGCGCGCCGAGTTCCTTGAGGCGCGCGAGCAAGTCGCGGGTGCGATCCTCCAACACCAGTAACGCGAGGTGGCCCGGCGAACCGTCCTGACCGTAGACAGCCTCGTATCGCGCCTCGACGTGACGGCGCAACAGCTCGGCCACCACCCCATCCCGCTTGGACGGCACGGCGTCGCGTCCCGACCGGAGCCTCTGGGTGAGCGCCTCCCAGATCTCCGTTCGACGATGCTCGGCGGCCACCCCTTCACCCTGGTCGGCGGTCTGCGGGGAGCTGTCCGCTCGCCCCGGCCGCATCCCGTCCGTCGCGGGTGGCGCTCCGGGTACGATGCCGAGCAAGGCGGCCTCCACCGCCTCCTCCACGGCAGCGAGACGGCTGCGCAGCTCCGCTTCCGGACGGCGGGGAAACAGCAGCAGGAAACCCTCCGGGGTGGCAAGGAAGCGCTCATCTGGAGCGAGCTCGCACCGCAGCAGCCGCTCCACCACCGCCCGCACCCGGCGTTCCATCTCCCGCCATCCTTGGGGCGACGCCGTGCGAGCCGGGGCCAGGGCCAGCGGACACACCACGGCCCCCGGAAACCCGTCCGGACTGTGGCCGCTCACCTCCCGGACCAGCGTCTCGAGCCGGCCCAGGTCGGCGTGCGCGCCGGCAATCTCGACCTCCTCCACCAACCAGGCGACGAACTGCTCCCGGCCCTCGGCCTCCACCGCCCGCACCCGCAACTCCACGCTGCGCCCCAAGCCGCCTGCGCTCTCCTCCAGGCCCACGCGCCCGCGCCGTTCAAGCTCGCCCTCTTGGCGCAACTCGTCCAGCATCCGCCCGATCTCAGGACGGCTCTCGGGGGCGGCGAAATCCATCAGCCGCCTTCCCGACAGGCGATCGGCGGTGCGACCGAGAAGCCGGACCGCGGGCTCGCCCACGCGCCTGATGGCACCTTCGCCGTCCATCAACACCACCGGAATCGGCGCGCTCTCGAGCAACGCCTGCATCCGCTGCTCCGCCTGCCGGCACCGTTCCTCGGCCGTCTCGAGCGCGCGGCGGAGCTCCCTCCGCTCCAGCACGTGGGCGACAATACGGGGCAGGGACAGGAACACCGGGCTCTCCTTCGGCACCCAGTCGGCGGCGCCGGCCCGAAGCACCCGAGACGCGCACTTGGCATGCTCGGGCTCGGCGAGCACGATGACCGGCACCGGTCGGAAGGCGCCGATCTGCTCCGCAAGCAGCTCCTCTTGCTCGAGGGCGAGGAGGGCGGTTCCCAACAGCACGCAATCGGGGCGCTCGGCGCGGGCGGCCCGCATGGCGTTTTCGAGACTGTAGGCCGCGGTCAGGTTGAGACGCAGCGCCTGATTGCGGCCGAACAGGCGCTCCACCGCCGCCACCGCCTCATGCGCATAATCACACATAAGCAGGTGCAGCATGGGCAGCCATCCGGAAGAAACGATTTATGTAAACCAAAAATGGATGGAAAAACAAGGTCGCTCTCGGATCAGGAGAGCTGTTCCTCCGCCGCGGCCGGGGCGCGAAATTGCAGTTCCGCGAGGCGAGCGTAGAGGCCGCCGCGGGCCATGAGCTCGGGGTGGCGGCCTTCTTCCACGATCCGCCCCTCCTCCATCACCACGATGCGGTCCGCCCGCTGCACGGTCGCCAGCCGATGGGCGATGACGAGTGCCGTGCGCCCCCGCATCAGCCGCTCGAGCGCCTGTTGCACCAGCCGTTCGCTTTCCGCATCGAGCGCGCTCGTCGCCTCGTCCAGGAGCAACAGCGCCGGATCGCGCAGGATCGCCCGGGCGATGGCGATGCGCTGGCGCTGGCCGCCGGAAAGCCGCACCCCCTTCTCGCCGAGAAAGGTGGCGAAACCCTGCGGCAACCGATCGAGGAACTCGGCCGCGTGGGCGGCCTCCGCTGCGGCGCGCACCTCCGCGTCGCTCGCCTCCGGGCGGCCGTAGCGGATGTTGGTCCAGGCATCGGCGGAGAAGATCACCGGCTCCTGGGGCACGAGCCCGATGTGGCGGCGCAGCTGCTCGGGATCGAGTTCGTCGAGCGGCACGCCGTCGAAGCGGATGCGGCCGCGTTGCGGCGCATAGAAGCGGAGGATGAGATGGAAGACGCTGGATTTGCCGGCGCCGGACGGGCCGACCAGCGCCACCCGTTCGCCCGCACCCACCTCGAGCCCGAAATCCTGCAGCACCGGTCGTTGCGGCTGGGACGGGTAGGCGAAGCTGACCCCGGAGAAGGCCACCGCTCCCCGCACCGGATGGCGGAGCGGGCGGGGAGAGGCCGGCGGCCGGATGTCGGGCTCGGTGTCCAGGAGCTCGAACAGGCGTTCTGCGGCACCCGCGGCCCGCTGGAGGTCGCCGAAGACGTCCGAAAGGCCCCCGAGCGCACCCGCCACCACCGCCGCGAAGTAGACGAAGGAGGCGAGCTGACCCGCCGACAGCCGCCCCGCCACCACGTCGTGGCCGCCGATCCACAACACCACGCCGATGGCGCCGAAGACCACGGTGATCACCACCGCCGCCAACAGCGCCCGGGCGCGCGAGCGCCGCGCCGCTGCGGCGAAGGCCGCCTCGCTGCGCTGAGCGAACCGCTCCGCCTCCCGCCCCTCCTGG
>JALSGW010000064.1 GCA_026982585.1 Alphaproteobacteria bacterium
CACCCCGCCTCAGCTGGCCTCGGTCTTCTGCTCCCCCGCCTCGGCCGGCTTGGGCATGCCGGCGCCGCGCGCGGCGGGGTCGCGTTCCACGAATTCGATCACCGCCATCGGCGCGTCGTCGCCGCGACGGTATCCGGCCTTGAGGATGCGGGTGTAGCCGCCCGGGCGGTTCTTGAAGCGCGGTCCCAGCACCTCGATGAGTTTTTTCGCCGTCTCCTCGCTGCGGGTGCGGGCGATCAGGAGGCGACGGGCGTGCAGATCGCCGCGCCGGCCGAGGGTCACCAGCCGCTCGACGAAGGGGCGCAGTTCCTTGGCCTTGGGCAGGGTGGTGACGATCTGCTCGTGCCGCACCAGCGCCTGGGCCAGGTTGGCGAGCAGCGCCTTCCGGTGGCTCCAGGTGCGATTGAGCTTGCGGCCGCGTTTTCTGTGACGCATGGCGTGGCTCCCCCGGCCCTCGAGACCCTCAGTAATGCTCCTCGAGTTTGCGCGCGAGTTCTTCGATGTTCTCGGGCGGCCAGCCCGGCACCTCCATGCCGAGGTGGAGACCCATCTGCGCCAGCACTTCCTTGATTTCGTTGAGGGACTTGCGGCCGAAGTTGGGGGTGCGCAGCATCTCCGCCTCGGTCTTCTGGACGAGATCGCCGATGTAGACGATGTTGTCGTTCTTGAGGCAGTTCATGGAGCGGACCGACAGCTCGAGCTCGTCCACCTTGCGCAGCAGGTTGGGGTTGAACGGCAGCTCCGGGCGGCGTTCGGCGGCCGGCACCGCGAGCGGCTCCTCGAAGGTGATGAAGGGCTGCAGCTGGTCCTGCAGGATGCGCGCGGCGAGCCCCACCGCCTCCTCCGGGGTGACCGAGCCGTCGGTCTCGATCTGCATGGTGAGCTTGTCGTAGTCGGTCTGCTGGCCGACCCGGGCGTTCTCCACCTTGTAGGCCACCTTGCGCACCGGGCTGTAGATGGCGTCGACCGCGATCAGGCCGATCGGCGCGTCCTCGCTCTTGAGCTGGGAGGCCGGCACGTAACCCTTGCCGCTCGTGACCGTGAGTTCCATGCTCAGCCGCCCGCCCCGGTCCACGTGGCAGATGACGTGGTCCGGGTCGAGGATCTCCACCTCCGAGCCGTGTTCGATCATGCCCGCGGTCACCACCGCCGGCCCCTCCACCCTCAGGAACATGCGCTTCGGGCCTTCCCCGTGCAGCTTGAGGGGGAGGGTCTTGAGGTTGAGGATGATGTCGGTGACGTCCTCCCGCACGCCCGGGATGGTGGAGAATTCATGCAGCACGCCGTCGATGTGCACCGCGGTGATCGCCGCTCCCTGCAGGGAGGACAACAGCACGCGCCGCAGCGCGTTGCCCAGGGTGATGCCGAAGCCGCGCTCGAGCGGCTCCACCACCACGGTGGCCTCGCGGTCGGCGCGGCGGCCGGGCACCACCTCGATCTTCTGGGGCTTGATGAGGTCCTGCCAGTTCTTCTGGATCACCTGCTCCTCGCTCCGTCGTTGGCGCATTGGATCGGCTTGGGACGGCCGTCACACCCGCCGCCGCTTGCGCGGGCGGCAGCCGTTGTGGGGCACCGGGGTGACGTCGCGCACCACGGTGATGGTGAGGCCGGCTGCGGCGAGCGCCCTGAGGGCCGATTCGCGGCCCGAGCCCGGGCCCCGCACGTTGACCTCGATGGTCCGCATGCCGTGTTCCATCGCCTTGCGGGCGGCCGCCTCGGCGGCCACCTGGGCGGCGAAGGGGGTGGACTTGCGCGAGCCCTTGAAGCCCTGCGAGCCGGCGCTCGCCCAGGCGATGGTGTTGCCCTGCTGGTCGGTGATGGTGATCATGGTGTTGTTGAAGGTGGCGCTCACGTGCGCGATGCCCGAGGTGATGTTCTTGCGCTCGCGGCGCTTGATGCGGGTCTCTTTGGCCATGGCTTACTTCTTCGCCTTCTTCTTGCCGGGGATGGGACGCGCCTTGCCCTTGCGGGTGCGGGCGTTGGTATGCGTGCGCTGACCGCGCACGGGAAGGCCCTTGCGGTGGCGAAGCCCGCGGTAGCAGCCCAGGTCCATGAGCCGCTTGATGTTCATCGCCACCTCGCGGCGCAGATCGCCCTCCACCTTGTACTCGCGGTCGATTTTCTCGCGGATGTTGGCGATCTCCGCTTCGCTCAGCTGATGGGTGCGCTTGTGCGGATCGATGCCCACGTCCTGGACGATCTTGCGCGCCGTGGCCGGCCCGATCCCGTAGATGTAGGTCAGCGCCACCCAGATCGGCTTCTGGCTCGGGATGTTGACGCCCGCGATGCGCGCCACCGCTCTGCCTCCTTACCCAACGCAGTTCCCGCTCTCGAACCCGGCTCCCGCTTACGCCACCCTCCGCTCCTCAGCGGCGAAGCCCCTCGAGGATCGCAGCAACCGCCCGCTCCACCTCGTCGATGGAGCGGGTGCCATCGACCGTATATAGGAGCCCCTTGCGGCGATAGTAGTCCAACAGGGGCGCGGTCTGCTCGTGGTACACCGCGATCCGCCGCCTGAGCGTCTCCGGCGTGTCGTCGCTGCGCGCCCCGCCGCTTTCCTCCACCCGCCTGCGGATACGCGCGCTCAGCACCTCGTCCGGCACCTCGAGCGCGATCACCGCGGTGAGCGCGAGCCCCTTTCGGACCAGGAGCTCCTCGAGCGCCTCGGCCTGGGCGATGGTGCGGGGAAAGCCGTCGAGGATGAAGCCGGAGCGGCAGTCCGGCTCTTCGATGCGTTCGGCGATCAGGGCGATCATGAGTTCGTCGGGCACCAGCTCGCCCCGCTCCATGATCGCCTTGGCGCGCCGGCCGAGCTCGCTTTCCGCCTCCACCGCCGCCCGCAGCATGTCGCCGGTGGCGATGTGGGCGAGGCCGTAGCGCTCTTTGAGCCGGAGCGCCTGGGTGCCCTTGCCCGCCCCCGGCGGACCGAAGAGGATCAGGTTCATCGCCGCGCCCCTCGCAGCCGCGCCTTCTTGATGAGGCCCTCGTACTGGTGGGCGATGAGGTGCGACTGGATCTGGGCCATGGTGTCCATGGTCACCGACACCACGATCAAGAGGCTCGTGCCGCCGAAGAAGAAGGGCACCCCGAAGCGCGCGATGAGGACCTCGGGCAGGATCGCCACCAGCGCCAGATAGACCGCACCCACCGCGGTGAGGCGGGTGATGATGTAGTCGAGGAACTGCGCCGTGCGCTCGCCGGGCCGGATGCCCGGGATGAAACCGCCGTGCTTGCGCAGGTTCTCCGCCGTCTCGCTCGGGTTGAAGACGATCGAGGTGTAGAAGAAGGCGAAGAAGATGATCATCGCCGCATAGAGCAGCAGATAGAGCGGCTGGCCGGGTCCGAGCACGGCGGTGAGGGTGAGCAGCCAGTCGGGACCGGCGCCGCCGGTGAAGCCGCCGATCGAACTCGGCAGCAGCAGAAGCGAGCTCGCGAAAATGATCGGGATGACGCCGGAGATGTTGATCTTGATCGGCATGTGGGAGGCTTCGCCGCCCACCATGCGGCCGCCGCCCACCATGCGCTTGGGATACTGCACCACCACCCGCCGGTGTGCCCGCTCCATGAACACGATGAAGGTGATCACCGCCACCGCCATGGCCAGGAAGAACACGATCGCCACCGGCGACATGGCGCCGGTGCGGCCGAGCTCGAGCAGCGCGGCGATCGCCGCGGGCAGCTGGGCGATGATGCCGGTGAAGATGATGAGCGAGATGCCGTTGCCCACGCCCCGGGCGGTGATCTGCTCGCCCAGCCACATCAGGAACATGGTGCCGCCGACGATGGTGATCACCGTGGTGGCGCGGAAGAACCAGCCGGGATCGAGCACCGCACTGCCCGAGGGGCTCGCCATGGCCTCGAGCCCGAGCGCCAGCCCCCAGGCCTGGAAGGCGGCGAGCACCACGGTCAGGTAGCGGGTGTATTGGATGATCTTGCGGCGTCCGACCTCCCCCTCCTTCTTGAGCTGTTCGAGGGTCGGCGAGACCGCCGTCATCAGCTGCATGATGATGGAGGCGGAGATGTAGGGCAGGATGCCGAGGGCGAAGATCGACATGCGTTCGAGCGCGCCACCCGCGAACATGTTGAACATGCCGAGGATGCCGCCCCGCTGCTGTTCGAAGATCTCCGCCATCACCTCGGCGTCGATGCCCGGCAGCGGGATGAAGGTGCCGAGCCGGTAGACCACCAGGCAGCCGAGGGTGAACCACAGCCGCTTCTTGAGGTCGGTGGCCTTGGCGAAGGCGCCGAAGTTGATGTTGGCTGCCAGCTGCTCGGCGACCGATGCCATGATCTGCTCCTACTCGGCGGCGCCCGCGTGGTCTTCCAGGATCACCTTGCCGCCGGCCTTCTCCACCGCCTCCACCGCCTTCCTGGAGGCGCCTGCCACGCGGATGGTGATGGCGGTGCGCAGCTCGCCGCGCCCGAGCAGCCGCACCCCGTCGCGCAGCCGCCGGACGATGCCGGAGGCCTTCAGCACCGCACCGTCGATCGGCCGGCTGGGATCCAGCTTGCCCCGGTCGATCGCCTCCTGCAGCCGGTCGAGATTGATCCAGGCGTACTCCTTGCGGAAGGGGTTGGTGAAGCCGCGCTTGGGCAGCCGCCGGTAGAGCGGCATCTGGCCGCCCTCGAAGCTCTGCTTGGCGCCGCCGCTGCGGGCCTTCTGGCCCTTGTGGCCGCGTCCCGCCGTCTTGCCGTGGCCGGAGCCGATGCCGCGGCCGACCCGCTTGCGCGGCCGTCGCGCGCCCGGACGGTCGCGAAGCTCATTCAGTCGCATGATCCCGCTCCTCTTCGCCCTCGAGCTCCTCCACCCTAAGCAGATGCCGCACCTTGTCGATGCGGCCGCGGACGGAGGGGGTGTCCGGCACCACCCGGCTCTTGTGCCGCTTGCCGAGTCCGAGCGCCTTGAGTGTCGCCGCCTGGTCCTTCTTGCGCCCGATGGCGCTGCCGATCTGGGTGATGCGGAGCAGCCGGCTCATCGCTCCCGCGCCTCCACCGCCTGGCGCCGGCCCGTGATCTCCTTGGGCTTCTTGCCCCGCTTGGCGGCCACGTCCCGCGGCGACATCACCTTGCCCAGCGCATCGAAGGTGGCCTTCACCATGTTGTGGGGATTGGAGGAGCCGAGCGACTTGCACACCACGTCCTGCACCCCGAGCGCCTCGAAGATCGCCCGCATCGGACCGCCGGCGATGATCCCGGTGCCGGGCGGCGCCGCCCTCAGGATCACCTTGCCGGCCCCGAAATGCCCCTGGACGTCGTGGTGGAGTGTGCGTCCCTGGCGCAGCGGCACCCGGATCATCTTGCGCCGCGCCTCCTCGGTGGCCTTGCGCACCGCCTCCGGCACCTCCCGCGCCTTGCCGTGGCCGTAGCCCACCCGGCCCTTGCCGTCACCCACCACCACCAGCGCCGAGAAGCCGAAGCGGCGCCCGCCCTTGACCACCT
>JALSGW010000065.1 GCA_026982585.1 Alphaproteobacteria bacterium
GGGCCCAGTACGTGCCGGAGGACGAGCTTCGCGAAGGCGAGCAGGCGCTGTTCATCTCCGGCACCGAGCTGCGCCGGCGGCTGCGCGAGGGCCTCGAGATCCCCGACTGGTTCTCCTTCCCCGAGGTGATCGAGGAGCTCCGGCGGCGCTATCCGCCCCGCCACCGGCAGGGCTTCACCGTGTTCTTCACCGGCCTCTCGGGCAGCGGCAAGTCGACCATCGCCCAGGCGCTTCGGGTCAAGCTCATGGAGATCGGCACCCGGCCGGTGACGCTCCTCGACGGCGACATCGTGCGCAAACATCTCTCGAGCGAGCTCGGCTTCTCCAAGGAACACCGCGACCTCAACATCCTCCGCATCGGCTTTGTCGCAGCCGAGATCACCAAAAACGGCGGCGCCGCCATCTGCGCGCCGATCGCGCCCTACCGGGAGACCCGGCGCAGGGTTAGGGAGATGATCGAGCCCCACGGCGGCTTCATCGAGGTGCACGTGGCCACCCCGCTCGAGGTGTGCGAGGCGCGCGACCGCAAAGGCCTCTACGCCAAGGCCCGGGCCGGGCTCATTCCCAACTTCACCGGCATCTCCGATCCCTACGAGGAGCCCGAGGCGCCGGAGCTGCGGATCGACACCACCAAGTTGACCCCGGACCTCGCCGCCCAGAAGATCCTGCTCAAGCTGGAAGCGATGGGCTTCATCCGCTAAGTGCGGGTGGAGGCGTATGACGGGGAGTGCGGGATGAGAATCGTCGGCGTGCTGCTGCTCGTGGCCATGGCGGCGGTGCTGGCGGTGCTGATGGTGGGGGTGTGGAGCTTTGTGAAGGGCGGGCCCTTCTACCAGCGCTACGGCAACCGGCTGATGCAGGCGCGGGTGGGTCTGCAGCTGGTGGCGGCGCTCCTGCTCGGGCTCATGTTCCTCACCCAGTTCTAGGCATGGGCGCGCGCTTGTCCCGCATCTACACCCGCGGCGGCGACCGGGGGCGCACCGGCCTCGCCGACGGGCGGCGGGTCGCCAAGGACGAGCTCCGCATCGAGGCCATCGGCGCGGTGGACGAGGCCAATGCCGCCATCGGGCTCGCGCGCCTCTACACCGCCGGCGAGGCGGACGCCATCCTCGCCCGTATCCAAAACGACCTCTTCGACCTCGGCGCCGGTCTCGCCCGCCCGCAGGCGGAGGACACGGAGGGGCGGCTCGCTGTGGCCGACAGCCAGGTGAAGCGGCTCGAGGAGGAGATCGACCGCCTCAACGCCGAGCTCGCACCGCTCGCCAACTTCATCCTGCCGGGCGGCTCGCCGGCCGCCGCCCATCTCCATCTCGCCCGCACGGTGGTGCGGCGGGCCGAGCGGCGGGTGGTGGCGCTCTCCCGCCGGGAGGCGGTGGAGGCCGCCGCCCTGCGCTACCTCAACCGGCTCTCGGACCTGCTCTTCGTACTCGCCCGCTGGCTCAACCGGCGCGGGCGGGCGGACGTGCTCTGGCGGCCCGCCGCCCACCGATAAGCCCCGCCCCCGCGCCGGGAGCGGCTCCGGCCGCCCCTGGACAGGCCGCGAAGCGGTTCCTATAACAGCGTCGCGCATCGCCCAGGTAGCTCAGTCGGTAGAGCAGGGGACTGAAAATCCCCGTGTCGGCGGTTCGATTCCGTCCCTGGGCACCACCGCCGCGAGCGGGACGGGTCCAGCCGCAAACCTTCCGCCCCGGGAGGGGGAAGGTCTCTAGATATATCGACCTCAACCATCCCTTTATCGCTTTCGCCCCGGCCCGGGAGGGGGAAGGAGCAAGAGGTCGGGCGAGGTCTTAGCGGAACGCCTTCCGCCCCGGCTCGGGAGGGGGAAGGTGTCGCCCGGGCGCGCGGATCGGCCGGCGGCTAGCCCAGCGGCGCGAGCCGCAGGCGATCGCCCGGCTCGAGCCCGTAGCGGGCCACCGCGCCGGCCGGCAGCTCCAGCACGTAGCGCACCGGCATCGGCGGGCGGATGGTGGTGGTGTCCAGGGGCTGGGCGTTGCGATAGATCCACACCACCCGCAGCTCGCGGTCGAAGAACACCATGTCGAGCGGCACGTAGGTGTTCTTCATCCACATGGCGATCGCCCGCGGGGCGCCGAAGTCGAACAGCATGCCGTAGTCCTCGGGCAGCTCCTCGCGGAACATCAGCCCGTGGGCCCACTGCCGGGGCTCCAGCGCCAGCTCGAGTTCGATGGGGAAAGCGCCCTTTTGGGTGACCAGCACGCCGCGGCCCTTGGGAAAGGTGAGGTCGTGGGCGCGCAGGGCGGGCGCGGCGAGGAGGATCGCGAGGAGAAGGGCCAGGGTCTTCCAAAATCGGCGGCGCTCTGGCATCAGGCGCAAGTCCCAGCAAGGAGGTGCCGCGCCGACCATGGAGCTTGCCGCACGAATCCGCAAGATCCCGGACTTTCCGAAGCCCGGGATCCTGTTCTACGACATCTCCACCCTGCTCATCGACCCCGCGGCCTGGCGCGAGACCATCGGCCGGCTCGCCGAGGCGGCGCGGGCGTTTCGCCCCGAGGTGCTGGCGGCGATCGAATCCCGGGGCTTTCTGCTGGCGGCACCGCTCGCGCTCGAGCTCGGGGTGGGATTCGTGATGGTGCGCAAGGTCGGCAAACTCCCCGGCACCGTGGTCAGCCACAGCTACGATCTCGAATACGGCAGCGACACCCTGCAGCTCGCCGACGGGCTGATCCGAAGGGGCAGCCGGGCGCTGGTGGTGGACGATCTGATCGCCACCGGCGGCACCGCGGCGGCGAGCGTGGAGCTGCTGCGCAAGGTGGGCGCCGAGGTGGTCGGCGCCCTGTTCCTGATCGAGCTCGAAGGACTCGAAGGCCTCGCCCGGCTGCCGGTGCCGGGACGCTCGATTCTGCGCTTTCCCGCCTGAGAGGGCGGCGGGGCCTTGCGGATGACGTCCACGCCCCTATGCTGCACCCCTTCGCTCAGGAGAAGGCCTCGCCGGGACGCACACCCAGCCGCTTGAGGATGCGGGCGAGCGGACAGAAGCCGGTGAGGCTCGCCTGCGCCATGTTGGCGCCCACGAAGGCGGTGAGCGCCAGCCACCAGGGCGAGTGCCAAAGGGCGAGGGCGACGCTGAGGAGGATCACGATGCCGGCGAACAGCAGCACGGCACGGTCGATGGTCATTGGAGGACACTCCCTTGTCTCTATATCAGCCGTTGCTTATATACGACGCGATCGCGTCCCGGACAAGAGGTAAGCGGCCATGAAACGCTTGGGCGCTGTGGTGGCGCTGCTGTTGCTGGCGGGCGGGCTTCGGGCCCAGCCGTTCGAGGTGGCGCCGGTGGAGCTGGTCGATCGCAAGGCGGTGTTCGCCACCGTGGAGAGCGTCGAGCGCACGGTGGCGCGGGCGCGCATCGGCGGCACCGTGGCCGAGCTCGGCATCGACGAGGGGGACCGGATCGAGGCGGGACAATTGATCGCGCGGGTGGTGGATCCCAAGCTGGAGCGCGAGCTCACCGCAATTGATGCGGAGATCCGGGCCCTCGAGGCCCAGCTCGCGCTCGCCCGCACCGAGCGCGACCGCGCCCGCGAGTTGCGCCAGCGCGGCGCCATCCCCCAGGCGCGTCTGGACGAGGCGGAGGCCTCCTTCCGGGTGGTGCAGGGCCAGCTCGCCGCCGCCCGCGCCCGGCGCGCGGTGGTGGAGCAGCGTCTTGCCGAGGGCGCGGTGCTGGCTCCTGCGAGCGGGCGGGTTTTGGACGTGCGGGTCACCGCCGGCACGGTCATCCTGCCCGGCGAGGTGGTGGCGGAGATCGCCCTCGAGACCTACATCCTGAGGGCCCGGCTGCCGGAGCGCCACGCCCGTTTCGTGCGCGAAGGGGACCGGGTGTGGATCGGCCCCCGCGGGCTCGGCCCCGCCACCCCGGTGGGCGAGGGGCGCATCGTCAAGGTCTATCCCGAAATCCGCCAGGGCCGGGTGGTGGTGGACATCGCCGCCGAGGGCATCGGTTCCTACTTCGTCGGCGAGCGCGCCCGCATCGAGGTGGAGGCGGGCCGGCGCACCGTGTTCCTGGTGCCGCCCCGCTACATCGGCCAACGTTTCGGCGTCGATTTCGTGCGGCTCGAGGACGGCCGCGAGGTGATCATCCAAAGGGGGCTCGCCCGCGAGGGCGGGATCGAGGTGCTGGCGGGCTTGCGCGCGGGCGATCGTCTCGTGCCGATCGCGGAGCGCTGAACCATGGCCGCCCCCAAGATCCCCCTCGGCCTCTCCGGCCATCTCGCCCGGGCCTTCATCACCTCGCCGCTCACGCCGCTGCTCCTGATCGCCTCGCTGGCGGCGGGGATCGTCGCCCTGCTCGTCCTGCCGCGGGAGGAGGAGCCGCAGATCTCGGTGCCGATGGTGGACATTTTCGTCGAGGCCAACGGCCTCAAGGCCGAGGATGCGGTGGAGCTGGTCACCAAGCCCCTCGAAGGGATCGTCAAGGGTATCAAGGAGGTCGAGCACGTCTACTCCCAGACCCGGGACGATCGGGTGATCGTCACCGCCCGCTTCTACGTCGGCACCTCCGAGGACGACGCCATCCTGCGGGTGCACGAGCGCATCCGGGCCAACTTCGACCGCATTCCCTTCGGCATCCCGGAGCCCTTGATCGTCAAACGCGGCATCAACGACGTCCCCATCCTCACCCTCACCTTCTCGCCGCGCCCCGATCTGCCGGAAGACATCAAGAGCCGTTGGAACGACAACGCCCTCTACGAGGTCGCCGAGGAGGTGCTGAACGAGCTCGTCAAGACCCCCGAGGTCGGCCTCACCTTCATCGTCGGCGGCCGTCCCGACCAGATCCGCATCGAGCCCGATCCCGAGCGCATGGCGCTCTTGGGGGTCACCCTCGAGCAGCTGGTGGCCAAGCTGCGCAACGCCAACCGCCAGTTCCTCATGGGCCGCATGCGCGAGCTCGGCCAGAGCATCGAGATCCTGGGCGGCCAGACCCTGCGCGGGGTGACGGACATCGGTCTGCTCGTGATCACCACCCGCGACGGCCGGCCGGTCTACGTCTCCGACGTCGCCGACATCGTGGTCGGCAGCCGCGAGACCCTGGACCGGGCGTGGACCCTGCTCCCCGACGGAAAGGGCGGCCTCGAACGGCTGCCCGCGGTGACCGTGGCCATCGCCAAGCGGGAGGGAGCGAACGCGGTGGTGGTGGCGGAGGAGCTGCTCACCCGGCTCGAGACCCTGCGCGGCCGGCTGATCCCCGAGGACGTGCGGGTCGAGGTCACCCGCAACTACGGCGAGACCGCCGCCGACAAGGCCGACGAGCTGCTCTTCCACCTGGTGCTCGCCACCGTCTCCATCGTCTTCATCATCTTCCTGTTCGTGGGCGGCCGCGAGGCGTTTGTGGTGTTGTGGACGATTCCCATCACCATCCTCC
>JALSGW010000066.1 GCA_026982585.1 Alphaproteobacteria bacterium
ATTGTTGCCGGAGGGCTGCCGCCGATCCGTGCGGGACAAGGCAAACCGCGTTCCCCGCCACCGGAGCCCGCCGGCGGGCGTGCCCATCTCCCGGCCGCGGCCGCAGGATTGCGCGATGCCATGCGGGAGCACGCCCGGCCAGCGCCGTGGGCATGGCCGGGATGGGCGAACAAACGCGGACGGGCGCGGCCGATTTCCGGGCCCTGTAGCACCCCGTCCTGGCTCGCGCGGGCCGCCCGCTGCCCAGCGCGCGCATGGGGGCTGCTATCGATCCCGACCGCACGCGCCTCAACCCTCAGCCGACCAGGACGCGCGCGGGACCCCTGCGACGATGTCCGTCGCCGCCAGGTAGCGCACCCGCCGCCCTGCCCAGGCGTCGGGCCTCCTCCGACAGCGCCTTGAGGCCGCCAGCGGCCGCTCAGCGACCATCCCATGAAGGACCACCGTCGGCGGACGAGGCTCCAACCTGCGCACGATTGTCGACCTTCCGCCGACCGCCGCGCGCTGGCCGACCTCACCGGCACCCGGACCGCCGCCCGTACCGTCACGGCCGGCAGCCGCGCGCAGGGCGACCGCTGGCGGATCATGGACGAGGGCGCGCGCCTCACCGTCTTTCCCGCGCGCGTAGGGCGACCTGTCGCGACGATGCTATCCTTGCTCATTTGCGGCCGGCCTGCCCGCGCGCGTAGGGTGATCCCAGCCTCCTGCGCCGGTGGGCTGCGGCTCCACCCGACCTCCCTGCGCACGCGGGGGGACCTGTTCGAACGCCGAAGTGGTAGGCCACGAAGGGCCGACCTCCCTGCGCGCGCGGGGGGACCGTCGAGCATGCGCGCCCGCCGCTCGGCTTCACTCCGACCTTCCCGCGCGCGTGGCGTGATCACGTGCTCCGCCGCCCGCCGCCGACATCCGCCGCCGACCTCCCCGCGCGCGTGGCGTGATCGCATGCGCTCCGGCCGGCTCAGGCCGGCTTTGCTCCGAGTTCCCAGCGCGCGGCGTGATCCGACGAGCATGCGTGCGGCTTCGGGATCGCGCGCAGGCCGCCGCGCGCGGGGGATCCCACTCCGCCCCGGGGCCACCTCCCGCTGCAGCGCTGCCCGCTTCGACCACGCCCGCGCGCGGCCGGCCCCGAGCAGCCCGAAGGACGCGGCCTCAAGCGGCACCGAAGAGCGCCCATGCGGCCACCCACCCCCACCTCAAGCTCGCTTGCGGGCCGATGATGGGCCGCACGCAGGCCGCTGCCCGCGTGGGACCATCCCCGTGACGAAGCATCTCGTCGTATCCGGCGCGCGCAGACCACCGGGCGCGTGGGCATCACGCCATGGGATGGACGGGGCCGGTCCATGCCGAGGGCAGACCAGGGTGGGTGGGGCCACCGGTCTCCCGCGGGTCGGAGAGACGCCATCAATCCGCCGGCCCTCGGCCTGGCGGGACCGTCGTCGCGCGCGTGGCGGCGCCCTGGCCCTGGGGCACCGGCCATCGGGCAGACGACACCATCCCGCACCGGTCGCGATCGACGTCGCCGCGCCGGCGCCGCCCGGGTGGAGCTGCCCGCACGGTCGGCCACGGGGTGTGCAACCTTGTGGACCGACCGGCGCGCGGGCCGAACCGCCCGTTCGGGGCCCCGCCGGACGGTCCGCTCCGCACGGTGCGGTCGCGCGCGTGGGGCATCCGGCCTGCCGCGCGCCGAACAAGGGGCAACCATGCCAAGACCCCCGAGCGCAGCCGTTTGGTTGCGGCCGGGCGCACAGCCCGGGTTCGATCGGTCCGGCGGCAAGCCCTTTGGACCATGCGTCACCGAAGGTCCCGGCGATCCGATACCCGGAATGCTGGGCCCCGTCCTAGCGCAGCAGCACCGCCAGGGTGGAGAGCTGCAGCAGCCCCGCCCGGCGGTACGACTCCCGACACTCCTCGAGCAGGTGCGGACAGTGGCTGAGATAGCGGCCGAGACGGTACAGGGTGGCGGCTGCGGTCTCGAGCGCCGTCTCGCTCGACCCGTGCGCCTCCTCCAACCAGGCCGCCACCACGAACCGCCACAGCGCCCAGGCGAAGGCCGCATGCCACACCCCGTCCCAGTATCCCTCGAGGCGCTGTGCCGGCACCTGTTCCTGTAACAGCAGCGCCGCCAGCACGTTGCCGGCGAGATACGGACGCGCGGCCAGCAAGCGGTCCAGCTCGTGGCATCCGTGTTCCAGGTAACGGTGCACCGGGTCGCCGCCGTCCTCTCCCCGCACGGCCAACCGCTCTGCGAGATTAAGCAGATATGTCGCCACCTCCCCACACGCCGTCTGACGCTCGAGGTGGGCGAGGAACAGGCGCAGCAAAGGCGCGGTGCAGGCCGCAAATCGCGCCCGGGTATCGCCGAAGGCGGCCTCCACCGCAGCGAGCTCCTCACCGCGCAGCACCGCTTCCACATCCAGACACACCCGCTCCATATCGGAGCCGTCCGCGATCGCCCGCGCCGCCTCCTCGAGAAGGATCAAAAGCAGCGCGATCCGACCACCCCAGGGTTTCTGCGGATCCCCCAGCACGGCGAGCATGGTGCGGCGCAGCATGAGCCGCTGCCACGGACCCAGCACCCCGGGCCGGGCGCGGAGGGATGTGCTGTCGGCGAGCATCGGGGCGAAGGGATCACCGCTTGCCACCTCGACAAGGGCATCGGCGTTGACCACCACGTCGCGCGCGATCTCCGTACAGGCCAGGCTTCCGGTGGCCACAACCAGCCCCTCCGCCACCTCGAACTTGCGGGGGAACACGCGGCAGGTCTCCGGCAGCGCCGCCGGTCCGAACCGTTTGTGGATGGCGCACAGCCCCTCCTCGAGGAAGGGGCAGGTGCCGTCTTCGCGCAGGCGGATGACGTGGCGTGGGCCGTTTCGGCCGCGGAGCTGGGTGGTCTCCTCGCGGAAGCGGCGGCGCCATGCGGGATCGTCCAGGGTGCGGAACCGTCGCCGGGTGCGGGCATCGATGTCGATCGCCCAGCCGCGGCAGCAGTGGTCGGGACAGGAGGCGGCAAGGCAGGCGAAACGATCGAGGAAACGAGGGCGGACCGAGAGCACGGACCGGCTTGTGACCGCGGCCATGAGGCACTCCCTGCTGATGCGCCGCCAACCCTACCCGCCTAGGGTTAACGCCGAGTAAATCGCCGGACCGTGCCGTGGTGCGCTTGACGGCCGTCTTCCTCCGTCGAGCATGGGGGACGAACAATGACAGGAGCCCCGGCGAACCATGGCGGTGCGGCGTGCTCTGGGCGGCTTGATCCGTGCTGTTGTGCTGGCGCTGCTTTCGGGCCAGGGCGACGCTCGCGCGCAGGAACTGCGCTTCCCGCTCGCCTGCGAACTCTGGCGGGACTGCTGGATCGTGCGTTACCCCGACAGTGACCCTTCCCCCGCCGCACGGGACCCCTTCGGCGGCCTCCGCACCGCGGAGGGGCATGCGGCGTTGGACATCGCGGTGGCGGACCTTGCCGCCGTCGCCCGCGGGGTGGAGGTGCGCGCGGTGGCGGACGGTGTGGTGGTGGCGGTGCGCGACGGCGAGCCGGATGTGGACGTGCGGGTGCGCGGACGGGAGGCGGTGGCGGGACGGGAGTGCGGCAACGGCGTGCGCATCCTGCACCCCTCCGGCCTCGAGAGCCGCTATTGTCATCTCCGACGCGGCAGTGTCATGGTGCGTGAGGGGGATCGGGTTACGGCCGGTGCGCTCCTGGGACTGGTAGGGTTGTCCGGTCGGACCAGTTTTCCGCATCTGGAGCTCAGCCTCATGCGGGACGCCCGGCCGGTGGACCCGTTCCGGGAGCGCGCCATCCGCTGGCCCGCCGGTTTGGACATGCGGCGCTATCCGCTGGTGGTGATCACCGGCCTCGGTGTTGCGGCGGGCCCGATCGAGGGTGCCGGTCTGCGCCAGGGGTTCTACGCATTCGCCCGCCTTGCGCCGACGGCGCCGGCGCTGGTCGGTTGGGTTCGGGGCTTCTGGTGGCAGAAGGGCGATCGGGTGCGCTTTCAGCTGCACGGCCCCAAGGGCCGGGTGTTCGATCGCATCATCACGGTGGCCCGGGATCGGGCCTTCGGCTGGTTCTATGTGGGGGAGGAGCGGCCGGGACAGCCGTGGCCGGAGGGTGTGTACCGGCTTGTGGTCACCGTGCGCCGGGGCGAACGGTCCCTGGACCTCCAGGGCGGTATCTTGGTGGCGGGCCCGCGCTGACGGCCCGGGGCGAAGCGCCGCGCCGCGCAAAGGATCGGGTCTTCCTTGCGCCGGCTGCCGTTTCGGTGCGCTCCGCCTGGGTTGCGGTGCGGCCGCGCGGCTAGAACAGGCGGCCGCCGTCCGGCACCGGCCGCTCGGGGCCGACCAGCACCACCCGCCCCTCACGATCCGGCACCCCGAGCGTCAACACCTCACTCACCACCCCGGCGATGCGTCTCGGCGGCAGGTTGATCACCGCCAGCACCTGGCGGCCGACCAGCGCCTCGGGAGTGTAATGATCGGTGATCTGGGCCGAGCTCGTGCGCCGGCCGAGCTCCGGGCCGAAGTCGATCTCCAGCACATAGGCGGGTTTACGCGCCTTGGGGTGCTGGCGTGCGGCGACGATGGTGCCCACGCGCACGTCGAGGCGCTGGAAATCCTCGAGGCTGATCCGGCTCATGGCTCAGGCGGAGGCGGGCTCGCCTTCCGGCGCCGCGGGCCGCGTGCGGCGCCTGGATGGGCAGCAAAGCCAGCCACACAGCCGCTCGAAGCGGGCGAGCTCGCGGTCGAGGGCGGCAAGCGTGCGCGCCTGGTCCGCGCTCTCGTCGGCGAGCCAGACCCGGTAGGTGCGGAGATAAACGGCCATCAACAGGGGCTCCAGGGCCAGGCGCAGACAGCCGCGGGGCGGCACGTCGGCGAGCTCCAACAACCATTCGCACAGACGATCCAGGTTGAGCAAGGAGCGAATCACCAGCCTGGGCTCGAAGCAGGCCTCGCGGGAAAGCCGCCGCATGGCGCCGCGGTAGGGCCGAAGCGCGTCGAGCCGCCGCATGATGAGCTCAAAGAGCCGCTCGCGCGGGGTCAGTTCGGCGAGTTCGGCCACATCGCCGGCAAGCATCGCCCGGTCGAGACGCTCGCCCAGCCGGGCGAGCACCGCCGTGCGGGTGGGAAAATTGCGGTATACCTCGGCAAGAGTCGTGCCCGCCCGGCGCGCCACCCGGGCGCGGGACCAGCCGGAAAGTCCACATTCCTCGATCTCCGCCAGCGCGGCATCAAGGAGATCGGGGCGTTCGTGGCTCGCACCGCCGCCGCTCACCGCTTCGGCTCCCCTGCCTGGATTGCGCCCAGCTCCCGCGAGCGCCGCTCCGCCGCCGCCATGGCGCGCGCAAGCAGCTCCAGAAGGCCTCCCGTGCCCA